>SCVT01000375.1 GCA_004296815.1 Reyranella sp.
GCGTCGGTCGTGCTCTTGTAGGGCACCATCACCGTGTTGATCTTGGCCGCGCGGTTGAGCATCTCGCCCAGGAACTGCGGCACGCCGCCGACGAAGCCCGAGAAGTTGAGCTTGCCCGGTTCCTTGCGCGCGAGCTCGACGAGCTCGGCGACGTTCTTCGCCGGAAGCTCGTTGGGTACCATCATCGCGTAGAGCACGCCGCCCGCGAAGCAGACCGGCGTGAAGTCGTTGATCAGGTTGGCCGTGGCGTTGCCGGTCGCCTGGTTGATGATGTTGCTGAGCGAGGCGATCACCAGCGTGTGGCCGTCGGGCCGTGACTTCGCGACATAGTCGGCGCCGATGTTGCCGGTGGCGCCGGGGCGGTTCTCGACGATGACGCTCTGGTTCAGCGTGACGCTCATGTCCTGCGCGAGCAGGCGGGCGATGATGTCGTTGGTCGTGCCCGGACCGAACGGGGCCACGATGGTGATGGGCTTGCCCGACTGAAAGTCCTGCGCACGTGCCGGCGCTGCCGCGGCTGCAACACCCGCCATCGCCGACGCGACGGCCGCGCGCCGGGTCAATTTCATGTTCGACATTAGCGTTCTCCCAGTACCCGTCTTTTGTTCGTACGTGGGAGTTAACGGTCTCGCGTCCCGGCCCGTCAATACGATCGGGCTATTTGCCCTTCCATTCGGGCTTGGGCTTCTTGTTTACGAAGGCGTCGATGCCGGCCTGCGCGTCCTCGCGCTGGATGGCGCCGGCCATGAAGTCGGTGGCGTAGGCGTAGGCCTGCTCGACGTTCATCTCCATGTGTTTGCGAAACATCGTTTTGCCCGACGCGATTTGCTCGGGCGGCTGCGCGGCGATGTGGCTGGCAAGCGCCAGGGTCTCGCGGTCGAGATCTGCCGGCGGCACGACGCGGCTCACCAGCCCGTCGCGCAACGCGGTCGCGGCGTCGACGAACTGGCCAGTGAACAGCATGTCGAGCGCGCGCTTGGGGCCGATGTTGCGGCCGACCGACACCGAGGGCGTGCCGCAGAAGAGGCCGTTGTTGATGCCGGACGTGGCGAAGGTCGCCTTGTCCGACGCCACGGCGAGGTCGCAGGCGGCGACGAGCTGGCAGCCGGCTGCGGTCGCGACTGATTTCACCTTGGCAATGACAGGCTGCGGCAGGCGGCCGATCGACAGCATCATCGCGGAGCAGCGCGTCAGCAGGCTGTGGTGGAAAGCGTAGTCGCGCGTCGAGGCGACCTCGCGCAGGTCATGCCCGGTCGAGAAGGCGCGGTCGCCGGCGCCCTCGATGATGACGCAGCGGATGGAGCGATCCTTCGCCAGCCTGTCGAATTCCGCCTGCAGGGCGTCTATAAGCTCGCCCGAGAGAGCGTTCATGGCGTGCGGACGGTTGAGCGTCAGGATGGCGACGCGGCCCTCGTCGCGACGCAGCAGCACGGGCTCGTTGGGGGCGGCGGACATGTCGACAGTCTATGGGAAGAGGGGAGGGGCGTCATGCCGGTGATGTCGCCCGCCGACCTGCTGAAGTTCCTCGAGGAGCACTTCCCGCAATCCGGACATCTCGGCCTCGCGATCGAGCATCTCGACGACAAGACCATCCGGCTTCGCCTGCCGACGCACGAGCGGCATCTGCGGCCCGGCGGCACGATCTCGGGACCGACGCTGATGTGGCTGGTCGACTGCGGCTTCTACCTTCTTATCCTCGGGCAGCTCGGGCCGGTGGCGCTCGCTGTCACCACCAATCTCAACATCAACTTCATGAGGAAGCCCGAGCCCGCCGACCTGATCGGCGAGGGGCGGCTGCTGAAGCTCGGCAAGACCCTGGCGGTCGGCGACTTCACCATCTGGAGCGACGGCAAGCCCGATCCGGTGGCCCACGCCACGGTAACTTATGCCATACCGCCCAAGCAGTAATGCGGAGGTAATATAATACCTCAACCTTAAGTGATTGATATTACGTATCTATTTCAAGTGATTTGACAGTCGCCGGCTCGTTCTTCATAAGCGCCCGCTCATTGGAAGAAAGAGCCATGCATACCCTTAGCAACCGAACCGCCAGTCTCAAGACTGC
Source organism: Reyranella sp. (assembly GCA_004296815.1). Lineage (GTDB taxonomy): Bacteria > Pseudomonadota > Alphaproteobacteria > Reyranellales > Reyranellaceae > Reyranella. Next base: position 2,066 of record SCVT01000375.1, read on the forward strand.
CGACGTACAGAAGAAGTGGGTGCTGATCGACGCCGACGGTCTCGTCCTCGGACGCCTCGCCTCGATCATCGCCATGCGCCTGCGCGGCAAGCACAAGCCGATGTTCACCCCGCACATCGATTGCGGCGACAACGTCGTCGTCATCAACGCCGAGAAGGTCCGCCTGACCGGCCGCAAGGCCGAGCGCGAGGTCTTCTACTGGCACACCGGCCATCCCGGCGGCATCAAGGGCGAAACCCTGGGCAAGCGCCTCGAAGGCCGCTTCCCGGAGCGCGTCCTGATCAAGGCCGTCGAGCGCATGATTACCCGCGGACCGCTCGGCCGTGCGCAGATGAAGAACCTGCGCGTCTACGCCGGACCGAAGCACGAGCAGGAGGCTCAGCAGCCCGAGAAGCTCGACGTCGCCGCGATGAACAAGAAAAACTCGAGGATCGGCTAACATGGCTACCGAACTTTCATCGTTTGCCGAACTGAAGAAGGCGCCGGGCGCCGGCGCCCAGGTTGTCGCCGCGATCCGCGAGAAGGAAGTCGACGCCCAGGGCCGCGCCTACGCCACGGGCCGCCGCAAGAACGCGGTCGCCCGCGTGTGGGTCAAGCCCGGCACGGGCAAGATCACGGTCAACGGCCGCGACCAGACGATCTACTTCGCTCGTCCGACGCAGCGCATGATGATCCAGCAGCCGTTCGACGTGTCGCAGCGCAACGGCCAGTTCGACGTGGTCGCCACCGTCTCCGGCGGCGGCCTGTCGGGCCAGGCGGGCGCGGTCCGTCACGGCATCGCCCAGGCGCTCTCGAAGTTCGAGCCCGGCCTGCGCGGCGCCATGAAGACCAACGGCTTCCTCACCCGCGACAGCCGCGTGGTCGAGCGCAAGAAGTACGGGCGCGCCGGTGCGCGTCGCCGCTTCCAGTTCTCGAAGCGCTAGGCTTTCGTTTCGGATATCCTCGAAGGGCGCCTCAGGGCGCCCTTCGTTTTTGTGGAGTGCGGGTCCAATGTCCGGTCTCATCGTGCCCTTCGGCGGCGTCGTGCCCAAGGTCCATGGCTCGGCCTTCATCGCGCCGAACGCGACGCTGATCGGCGACGTCGAGATCGGCGCCAACTGCGGCATCTGGTTCGGTGCCGTGCTGAGGGCCGACGGCGTGCCGATCCGGATCGGCGAGGGCTCCAACATCCAGGACGGCTCGGTGATCCACATCGCCGCCCGCGGTGTCGGCACCACGGTCGGCCGCAACGTCACGGTCGGCCACCTGGTCCTGCTGCATGCCTGCGAGGTGCAGGACGATGCCTTCATCGGCATGCACTCGACGGTGCTCGATGAGGCGGTCGTCGAGACCGGCGCCATGGTGGCGGCGGGGGCGGTCGTGACGCCGCGCAAGATCGTGCGCAAGGGCGAGCTGTGGGCCGGCAACCCGGCCGTGAAGATGCGCGACATCACCGAGAAGGACGTCGAGATGTTCCGGCGCTCGGCTGCGGGTTACGTGAAGCTCGCCCACGCCTATCGTGGCGACGTGCCGAAGGCCGCCGAGTAGGGCGGCCGCGATGATAGAGGGCGACTACGACTACATCGTCGTGGGCGCGGGATCGGCCGGCGCCGTGCTGGCGGCGCGGCTGAGCGAAGATCCCGCCGTCCGCGTGCTGCTGCTCGAGGCGGGGCGTGACTTCCGCTCGGCCGAGACACCCGAGCACATCCGCATCCCCAACCCGATGCGTGCCATCGCCGACGACGACTATCGCTGGCCCAACCTGCTGGCTCGTCGCACCGACAAGCAGGAGCCCAAGCTCCTTTGGCGCGGCCGCGCGGTCGGCGGCAGTTCGACCATCAACGGCCAGATCGCGATCCGTGGCGTGCCCGACGATTTCGAGCGCTGGCACGCGATGGGCTGCACCGGTTGGGGCTGGGGCGACGTCCTGCCGTACTTCAACAGGCTCGAGAC
>SCVT01000376.1 GCA_004296815.1 Reyranella sp.
TGCTCACGCGCGGCGGGCCGTCCAACGCCACCAACCTGCTGCTCTATTACATCTTCCAGGCGGCGCACGAGAATTTCGAAGTCGGCAAGGCCGCCGCCGCGACCCTGCTGAGCGTCGCCGTGCTGCTCGCGATCTCGCTGGGTTCGATGAGGATCATGGAGAGGGGCGCGCATGCGAAAGCTTGAACGTCGCCTGCTGCCAGCCCTGCTTGCAGCCTTCCTCGCCGCAGTCGCCTTCCTGTGGGCGGCGCCGTTCCTGTGGACCCTGGTCGCCTCGTTCCGGCCCGAGGGCGCCGGCAGCGCCGGCATGGCCTCGCTGGTCCCGGACACGCCGCAGACATTGGAGAATTTCCGCAACGCGCTCGAAAGCGGCTCGTTCGGGCTCTACTACGTCAATACCCTGATCGTCGTGGCGGGCGTGCTCGCGGTCCAATGCGTCACGGTCAGCCTCGCGGGCTACGCCTTTGCCCGCCTCAGCTTTCCCGGCCGCGACGTCCTGTTCTACGCCTTCCTGCTGCAGCTCATGCTGGTGCCGCCGGCGCTGATCGTGCCCAACCTGCGCACGGTGGTCGATCTCGGCCTCTACGACACGCTGCCTGGCGTCATGGCGCCGTACTTCGCCTCGGCCTTCGGCACCTTCCTGATGCGCCAGACCTTTCTCGCCTTGCCGCGCGACTTCGAAGAGGCGGCGGCGATCGACGGGGCGCCATGGTGGGCGATCATCTGGTACGTGCTGCTGCCGATGGCCAAGCCAGGGCTCGTGGCCTTCGCCATCGTCTCGGTGACCGCCCACTGGAACGAGTTCCTGTGGCCGCTGATGGTGATCAACGATCCAGCCAAGCACACGCTCACCATCGGCCTCGCCGCGTTCACGCGTGGCGCCGAGGGCGGCAAGGAGTGGGGCGTGCTGGCCGCCGGAACGCTGCTCGTCATGGCACCGCTCGCCGTGGTCTTCGTCGCCTTCCAGCGACGCTTCGTCGACAGTTTCGTGTTCAGTGGAGTGAAGGGCTAGGAGGCTCAATCATGTCAATCATCGCAAATCTGAGGATCGCAACGCTCGCCGCGTCGGTCCTGGCCTTCGCGTTGCCAGCGGCAGCGCAGACCAAGATCGATTTCTTCTTTCCCGTCCCGGTCGAGGGCAAGCTGGCGCGCGAGATGACGCGGCTGGTGAAGTCCTACAACGACAGCCAGAAGGAAGTCGAGGTCACCGCCGTCTATACCGGTGGCTACGACGACACCAAGCTGAAGGCCCAGGCCGCCGCCAAGGCCGGCAAGCCGCCGGCGGTGGTGCTGATGAGCGCCAACTTCAACGTCGACCTGAAGCTCTCCGGCGACATCATTTCCCTCGAGCCGATGCTCAAGGCCGAGGAGACGACACGTGACGACTTCCTCAAGGATTTCTGGCCAGCGCTACATGCCAACGCCATGGTCGACGGTGAGCTCTACAGCGTGCCGTTCCACAATTCGACGCCGCTGCTCTACTACAACGTCCAGCACTTCAAGGAAGCGGGTCTCGATCCCACCAAGCCGCCGCGCACCTGGGCGGAGCTGGCCGACGCCGCCAGGAAGCTCACCAAGCGCGACGGCGACAAGGTCGAGCGCTACGGCTTCACCATGCCGGCGGGCTACGACTATCTCGGCTGGCTGATGGAGGCGCTGACGCTCAGCAACGGCGGCCGCTACTTCAACGAGGAGTACGGCGGCGAGGTCTATTACGACACCGCCTCGATGCTGGGCGCCGCGCGCTTCCTCGAAGACCTGATCTTCAAGCACAAGGTGATGGCGCAGGGCGTCACCGAGGCGGGCGGCGTCTCGACCGCGTTCTTCGCCGGCAAGGCCTCGATGATGCTGCTGTCGACCGGATCGCTCTCGTTCATCCGCGAAAACATGAAGATGCCGTACGAGGTCGCCTTCGTGCCGAGGAACGTGCGCAACGCCGTGCCGATCGGCGGCGCCTCGCTGGTCATGTTCAACGGCCAGAGCGAGGACAGCAAGAAGGCCGGATGGAAGTTCATCAAGTGGCTCAGCTCGACCGATACGCTGGGCGGCTGGAGCCGCTTCACCGGCTACTTCGCGCCGCGCAAGTCGGCCTACGAGACGGCGGCGATGAAGGAGTTCATCGCCAAGAACCCCGACGCCAAGGTGGCGCTCGACCAGCTTCCGTTCGCCAAGCCGTGGTTCGTCACCTACCAGACCGTGGCGGTGCGCAAGGCGCTGGAGGATGAGATCCAGGCCATGATGAACGGCAAGAAGAAGGCCGATGTGGCCTTGAAGGATGCGCAGAAGAAGGCCGACGAGCTGATGCGGCCCTATGTCGAGCAGACCGCGCTCAAGTTGCCGCAATAGGGGAGCGTTCCATGATCGTCGCCCAGATCACCGACATGCACGTCCGGCCGCGCGGGAAGATTGCCTACGGCCGGGTCGACACCAACGCGATGCTCGGGGCGGCGGTCGCCGCCCTCGAGGCGCTGCCGCGCAAGCCCGACGTGGTCATCGCGTCGGGCGACCTCACCGACTGCGGGCTGGCGGAGGAATACGAAGTGTTGCGCGACCTCCTGGGGCCGCTTTCCATGCCGGTCTACCTGATCCCCGGCAACCACGACCGCCGCATGGAGATGCATGCGGCGTTCGCGGCCGACGGGTACCTGGGGAACGACGACGGCTTCCTGCACTACGTCGTCGAGAACCATCCGCTGCGGCTGATCGGCCTCGACACGGTGGTGCCAGGCCACGGCCACGGCGAGATGTGCGCGGCCCGGCTTTCCTGGCTGGCCGACCGGCTGGCCGAGGAGCCGACGCGACCGACGCTGATCTTCATGCACCATCCGCCGTTCCGCAGCGGGCTCGTGGACATGGACGCCATCAACTGCCGCAACGGCCATGCGATGGCCGCAGTGGTCGCGAAGTTTCCCAACGTCGAGCGCGTGGTCTGCGGCCATCACCATCGTCCGATAACTACGCGGTGGGCTGGCACGATCGGTTCGGTGGCGCCCAGCACGGCGCATCAGGTCACGCTCGATCTGCTGGCGCACGGCAATCCGGCGAGTTTCAGCATGGAGCCACCGGGTCTCCACCTGCATCTTTGGTCGGCCGAGACAGGTGTCGTGACGCACACCGTCCATGTCGGGGATTTCAAGGGCCCCTATCCGTTCGTCCTCGATGCCGACTATCCGGGACAATCGGCGGCCAAGGCGGCCTAGACTCCGCCGAGTGCCGCTGGAACGCAGCTTGTAACCGTACTGTAACCTTACCGTAACCGAATGGGAGGCGTGCCGGGTCGTCGGTTGGACAAGTCCGGCCGCGCCGGGTTATCGGGGAAATGATCGTGAGACCACGCGGAGAGACCGTAAGCGATGCCCTTCTATACGATCAAGGAAGCGATCCGCAGCGGCTTTCGTCTCAAGCTCTCACTCCCGGATGGCGAACACATCGTCGAGCCGCACGTGTTGGGCCGCAATCGCGGCGGCGACACCTTGCTTCGCGCCTACCAGATCCGAGGCCCCCGCCAGGCCGGCGACCCCACGCGCTGGAAACTCATCCGGCTGGATCGCATCAATCGTGTGGTCGAGGCCGGCGGCAGGTTCACGGCGCCGCGACCGGACTACAAGCCGAACGACACGACGATGAAGGGCGGCATCATCGAGCGCCTGTGAGCTGGGATCGATCGGCGTCTCAGCGCAGCGTCGGATCGAGACGGTCCCGCAGCCAGTCGCCCAACAGGCTGATCGACAGCGTCGTCAGCACGATCACGCCGGCCGGCGCCAGCATGATCCAGGGCGCGCGGGTGATGTATTCGCGGCCGTAGCCCACCATGTTGCCGAGCGAGGTGAGCGGCGGCTGCACGCCGAGGCCGAGGAACGACAGGCCGCTTTCCAGCAGGATGATCTCGGGGAAGGTGAGCGTCATCGACACGATCAGTGTCGAGGCGATGTTGGGCAGGATGTGCACCCCGTAGATGCGGCCCGGTCCGGCGCCGAGCTGGCGCACCGCCGCGGCATAGCCCTGCTCGTTGGCGGCGAGCGTCAGGCCGCGCGCGATGCGGGCATAGCGCTCCCAGGAATGAAAGCCCATCAAGGCAATGAACAGCAGCAGCGTGTTGCCGAAGAAGGCCAGCACCGAGAGCGCGATGATCATGAACGGCATGCTGGCCTGGAAGTCGATCGCCATCAGGATCACCGCCTCGAGGCGGCCGCGGAAATGGGCGGCGAGAAAGCCCAACGCGGTGCCGAGCGTCGTGGCGATCAGGGTGCCGAAGAAGGCGATGAGGAGGCTCATGCGGATCGACAGCAGCAGTCGCGAAAAGACGTCGCGGCCGAGCTCGTCGGTACCCAGCGGATGGGCGATGCCGCCGCCGAACAGCACCGGCGGCACCAGGCGTGCCTTGAGGTCGAAGGCGGTGATCGAATACGGCAGCATGAATTCGGCGCCGAGCGCGATCACGATCATGGCCCCGAGCCAAAGGCCGGCGAAGGAGACACCGAGCGGCAGTCCGGCAATGCGTCGCGCCAGTGCTGCCAACCCCGTTGCAGGCAGGACGGCGGGAAGGGAATCGCGCATCGCCATCGGCCTCTCCTAATGTCCGCCGGCGGCCGCGCCGCGCACGCGTGGATCGAGCCAGCCGTAGGCGAGATCGACGGCCAGGTTGGCCGACACCATCCAGGCCGCGATCACCATCAGGA
>SCVT01000377.1 GCA_004296815.1 Reyranella sp.
TCACCGGCCGCTACGTCGTCCTCCTGTCGCGCCACGTAGTCCGCGCTGAGGGAGACGTTTCTGGTCTCGATGGTGAGGCGGCCGCCACCCGACATGGCGTCGCGCGCATTGATGCAAAGGTTGATGAGCGCCGTCTCGACCTGCGTCCGGTCGACATAGGTCGGCCAGAGGCTGGCCGACGCCACGGTCTGCACGACGACATGCTCGCCCAAGGTGCGTCGCAGCAATTGCCCGGTCGTCGCGACGAGATCGTTCAGGTCGGCGAGCTCGGGCTTCAGGACCTGCTTGCGCGAGAAGGCGAGAAGCTGGCGCGTCAGCTCGGTCGCCTTCTGTCCTGCATCGCTGATCCGCTGCGCACGCCTGGCGATGTGCGGCGGCACTTTCTCGTCGTCGGCGATCGCGTCGGCATTGGCCAGGACGATGGTGAGGATGTTGTTGAAGTCGTGCGCCACGCCGCCCGTCAGCTGGCCGACGGCCTCCATCTTCTGCGCCTGGATGAGCTGTTCGGTGGTCCGCTGGTGGCTGCTGGTCTCCAAGGCCATGCGCCGGTCGAACACCACGGCGACGATGGCGATCAGCAGGACGAGGCAGGCGATCAGGGCGGTCACGACGGCGAAGACCAGGTGGTCGGAGGCGGGGCTCGTCTGGCCGGCGGTCGCGAAGCAGTAGGTGGACGCCATGGCCGTGTAGTGCATCGCCGTCACGGCGAGGCCCAGGATCAGGGCGCCCACCAGCTCCTGGGCCGTGAAGCGCATGAAGGTGAGCCTGAGCTTGCTCAGCCACTGGCGCGCCTGGAGCGCCAGGATCGCGAGCAGCACGGCGACCACGACGGAGGTGCCGAACAGCAACGGGTCGTAGCGGACCAGGGCGTTGAGCTCGAGGGCGGCCATGCCGGTGTAATGCATCGCACCGATGCCGGCTCCCATCAGGGTGCCGCCGATCAGCAGCCGGCGAGTCGACACCACGGGCCTTGCGACGACGTGCAGGGCCACACCCGCCGCCAGGATGGCCGGAACGACCGACAGGGCGGTGATTCCGGGATCGTAGGATACCGGGATCGGCAAAACATGGGCGAGCATTCCGATGAAGTGCATCGCCCAGATGCCGCCGCCCATGGCGACGGCGCCGACGATCAGCCAGTTGAACCGCAGGCCGGACCCGCGCAACTCGGCGATACGACTTGCAAACTGCAGGAATGCATAACTGCCGAGGACTGCAACCAGGTATGAAAGGAGGACCAGCGCGTAGTTGTAGGTGCCCGGAAGGGCCTGCGATGGATCGACGTCCAAAGCAAAATAGTTCGAGAGATTCATCAATGCTCTGGGCGCCGCTATCGCATCAACTGAACCAACAGAACGCGCTATAGATGCAACTATCGGTGCCAACGGCAGAGCCGGTCAAGGGAAATTCGCAGCCATAAGGCAACTATAGGGGTGAGACCTTGCAATAAGAGGAACGGATGGCCAAGACGCCCCTACTTTTGATCCCCGGGCTGCTGTGCTCGCCACGCCTGTATGCCGCCCAGGTCACGGCCCTGAAGGACCGCGCCGAGATCGTCGTTGCGGACTGGCGCAAGGCGCCGCTCGCGATCTGGGACAGCTGGGAAAGCGCGGCGCGCTGGATCGTCGAACAGATGCCGCCGGGCAAGTTCGCCATGGCGGGCCTGTCGCTCGGCGGCATGCTGGCGGTCGAGATCATGCAGTTCGCCGCCGACCGCGTGACCAAGCTCGCCCTGCTCGACACCGGCATGCGCAGCCAGAACGAGACCGAGCGCGCGATCCGCCGCGCCCGCATTCGCCTTGCCAACGAAGGCCACTTCGAGCTGGTCCTCGGCCTGCAGATGTCGCGCTTCATCCCGGCCTACCGTCTGCCCGACAAGGCGCTGGTCGGCGAGGTGATGGCGATGTGCAACGAGATCGGCGTCGACATCTACAAGCGGCAGGAGGAGCTCGCCGCGATCCGCGCCGACCGCCGGCCCGACCTGCCACGCATCAAGTGCCCGACGGTCGTGGTGTGCGGCCGCGACGATGCCGCGACGCCCCTGTTCCTGTCCGAAGAGATGGCCAAGGCCATTCCGGCGGCCGCCCTCGTCGTCATCGAGCAGTGCGGGCATCTCGTGACGATGGAGAAGCCCGAGGAAACCAACGAGATCCTGAAGCTCTGGCTCGACCGCTAGACTTCAGCTGACGATCTTCTTCTCGCGGAGTGCTGCGATCTCGGCGGCGCCGTAGCCCGCGAGCCCGGACAGCACCTGCTCTGTGTGCTCGCCCAGCGAAGGCGGCGGGCGGCTGTCGTCGACCGGCGTATCGGAGAAGCGGTAGTTCGAGCCGATCAACGGCACCTCGCCCACGCGCGCATGCTTGTAGGTCTTGAGCATGCCGCGGCGCTTCACCTCCGGCTCGTCGAGCGCCTCCTTCATGGTGCGGATCGGGCCGGCCGGGAGGTGCCTGAGCTTCTGCGCCCAGTTCTCCTTGGTGTCGGTCTTCAACACCTCTTCCATCAGCCGCGTCAGCTCGGGCTTGTTGGCGACCCTGTTGGCCACGGTGTCGAATCGTGGGTCGGTGATCCACTCGGGGTGGCCGAGCGCCTTGCAGGTGTCGCCGAACAGCTTCTGGTTGGCCACGGCCATGTAGATCTTGCCATTCGAAGTCTCGAACGAGCTGTTGGGCGCGGAGGCGAAGTGGCCGTTGCCGGCGCGCCGTGGCTGCTCGCCGCCGATCAGGTAGTAGGCGCCCATGTTGCCGAGCGAGACCAAGGCGGTGTCGTAGAGCGCGAGGTCGACATGCTGGCCCTTGCCTGTCGAGGTACGCGCGAACAGGGCGGCGTTGATCGCGGCCACCGAATGGATCGCCGTCATCGTGTCGACGATGGCGATGGCATGGCGCAGCCCCTCGCCGTTTGCCTCGCCGTTGACGCTCATCATGCCGGACTCGGCCTGCAAGACGGGATCGTAGCCCGGCCGGTCCGACAGCGGCCCGGTCTGGCCATAGGCCGAGATCGAGAGATAGATCAGCTTCGGATACTTCTTCGCGAGGCTCGGATAGTCGAGGCCGTACTTCTTCAGCACGCCCGGGCGGAAGTTCTCGACCAGCACGTCCGCTTTCTCCAGCAGCTTGTGCACGACCGCCTGCCCATCGGGCTTGGTGAAGTCCAGCGCCACGCTCTTCTTGCCCCTGTTGAAGGCCATGAAGAAGTGGCTCTCGCCCTGCGGACCACCGACGCGAAGATCGGAAG
>SCVT01000378.1 GCA_004296815.1 Reyranella sp.
TCACCGTGTTCCAGCGCACGCCCAACTGGTGCACGCCGCTGCGCAACAGCCGGATCGCGCCCGAGGAGATGGCCGACATCCGCTCGCGCTACGCCGAGATCTTCGCGCAGTGCCGCGACAACTGGGGCTGCTTCATCCACACCGCGGATCCGCGCCACTCGACCGACGTCACGGAGGCCGAGCGCGAGGCCTTCTTCGAGAAGCTCTATGCGCTGCCGGGCTTCGCCTTCTGGCAGGGCAACTTCCGCGACGTGCTGATGGACCAGGCGGCCAACGACGCGCTGACGGCGTTCGTGGTGAAGAAGATCCGCGCCCGCGTGAAGGACCAGAGGATCGCCGACAAGCTGATCCCGAAGAATCACGGCTACGGCACCCGCCGCGTGCCGCTCGAGAGCGGCTACTTCGAGGTCTACAACCAGCCCAACGTCGAGCTGGTCGACCTGCGCGAGACGCCGATCGAGCGCATCACGCAGAAGGGCATCAAGACCAGCGACCGCGAGCGCGAATTCGACCTCATCATCTACGCCACCGGCTTCGATGCCATCACCGGCGCCTTCGACCGCATCGACTTCCGGGGCAAGGACGGCGCGAAGCTCAGGGACAAGTGGGCCGACGGGCCGCACACCTATCTCGGCCTGAACGTGGCGGGCTTCCCCAACATGCTGACCCTGGTGGGGCCGCACAACGCCGCGACCTTCTGCAACCTGCCGCGCTGCATCGAGCAGAACGTCGAGTTCGTCAGCGACCTGCTGGGCTGGATGCGCCAGCACGGCAAGACGCGCATCGAGGCGACGGCTGAAGCCGAGGAGACCTGGACGGCGCATGTCCACGACACCGGCTCGCGCCTGCTGCTGACCAAGGTCGATTCCTGGATGACCGGCGTGAACAAGAACGTCGCCGGCCGCCAGAAGCGCACCTTCATGGCCTATGCCGGCGGCGCGCCGAAGTATCGCCAGAAGTGCGAGGAGATCGCCGCCAACGGCTACGAAGGCTTCGCGCTGCGCTAGCGCGCGCCGCGGATCAGCCGTCCCGGCAGCGCGCCGGTGAACGCGCCGTCGCGATAGGTCGGCTGGCCGGCCACGATCGTGGCGCGATAGCCCTCGGCCTTCTGCTCCAGCCGCCGTCCGCCGCCCGGCAGGTTGTGCACCGGATGCGGCGCGGCGACCTTGAGCCGGTCCAAGTCGATCACATTGATGTCCGCCCTGAAGCCGGGCATCAGCCGGCCGCGGTCGCCGAGGCCCACGGCGCGGGCCGGCACGTCGGTGAGCTGCTGCACCGTCCAGGAAAGCGGCAGGCGCTCGCCCCGGCGGTCGCGCATCCAGTAGGTCAGCGCGTGCGTCGTATAGCTCGCGTCGCAGATCAGCCCGTAATGCGCGCCACCGTCGCCCAGCGCGATCACCGTGTTGGGATCGCGCAGCATGGACGCCATGTTGGCGTCGGAGCAGTCGGTGTAGTTGGCGCCGGGATGGAACAGGATGGTGCGGCCGTCGCCCTGGACCAGCAGATCGTAGGCGAGCGCGAGCGGCGTGATGCCGAGCTTGGCGGCGCGCGCGTCCAGCCGCTCCGCAGCCGGCGGCGTGTAGTTCGGCGGATCGCCCAGCACGAACATGTTCCCGACGCTGCGCATGAACGCGAGCATCTGCGGATTGCGATAGACCGGCTCCTCGGCGAGCAGCCGCGCCTTCATCGCGGGCTCCCGGAGCCGCGCGAGCTTGGCGGCGAGCGGTAGCCCCTCGACCTCGCGGTAGCTCGGGCAGGTCGAGAAGGGATGGAAAGAGAGCTCCAGCCCGTAGAGCAGCGCCACCGGCCGTGCCGCGACCTGGCCGCGGATCGGCAGGCCCTCGCGGTTGGCGCGATCGACCTCGCGCAGCAGCGTCTGCCAGCGGCCGGGATAGATCGAGATGTCGAGCAGGGTGAAGGAGAGCGGCCGGCCCGAGGCCTCGACCAGGCGGCGCAGCATGCCGAACTCGGTCGACCCTTCGGTCGTCGTGTCGGCGAAGTCGTCGAGCAGCTGGATCACGCCCTTGCCGGCGCGCCGCAGGCCGCGCGCGATCGCCGTCAGCTCCTCCTCGGCGGCGGTGATGGTAGGCGTCAGCGCGCCCTCCGAGGTGCGGTGGAACAGCGAGCGCGAGGTCGAGAAGCCGAGCGCCCCGGCGTTGACGCCTTCCTCGACCAAGGCGCTCATCGCCGCCAGGTCCTGCGCCGTCGCGGGCTCGCGCTCGACGCCGCGCTGGCCCATCACGAAGACGCGCAGCGGCGCGTGCGGCACCTGTGTTGCGAAGTCGATGTCGCAGCGGCGGGCCGCCAGCGCATCGAGATACTCGGGGAAGCTCTGCCAGGTCCACGGCACGCCCTCGCGCATCACCAGCTCGGGGATGTCCTCGACCCCCTCCATGACCTTGATCAGCGTGTCGCGGTCCTCGGGCCGGCAGGGCGCGAAGCCCACGCCGCAATTGCCCATCAGCACCGTCGTGACGCCATGGCCGGAGGAGGGCGTGAAGCGCTCGTCCCACGTCGCCTGCCCGTCATAGTGCGTGTGGATGTCGACGAAGCCCGGCGTGACCGCGAGGCCCCTGGCGTCGATCTCCTCGCGACCGGCGCCGAGGGTCCTGCCGACGGCGGCGATCTTGCCGTCCTGCACCGCGACGTCCGCCTCGCGCGGCTCGGCCCCGCTGCCATCGATCACGGTGCCGTTGCGAACGACCAGGTCGAATTGAGTCGCCATGGCTTCCTCCTGCGAGAGGCCAAGATGTAGAACCGGTTGATCGTCGGTGTCATCGGGAGATTCACGGCCGGCGCTCGCCGTGATAACTTTCGCGTCTGTGCGAGGGGCGGCGGCGGGGATGAGCGCTCGACAAGGGTTTGTGACCAAGCAGGGTCGGCGGAGCCCCTCGCTGGGGCCGGTATCCGATCTGGAGCGCCATCTGCCTGCAGAGTGGTGGCGCACGCTCTTCACGTCCAACTATCTGCGAACCGACGGCGACGTGGTCGAGAACGCGGACAACACAAGCGCCGACGTCGACCGGCTGGTGGCTGCGGCCGGGCTGCGGCCCGGGGACAAGATCCTCGACCTGTGCTGCGGCCAGGGCCGGCATGTCCTCGAGCTCGCGCGGCGCGGCTACGATCAGGTCACCGGCGTCGACCGGTCGCGCTTCCTGATCAGGCTGGCCCGCCGCCGCGCCAAGACGGCCGGGCTGCCCGTGGTCTTTCATGAAGGCGATGCCCGTCGCTTCCGCCTCGAGCCGGGAACCTTCGACTGCGTCTGCCTGATGGGAAACTCGTTCGGCTATTTCGAGCACGCGGCCGACGACAAGGCTGTGCTGACCGCGGCGCGGCGCGCGCTGCGGCCCGGCGGTATCCTGGTCATGGATCTCGCCGACGGCGACTGGATGCGCGAGAACCTCGAGATGCGCAGCTGGGAATGGATCGACGACCGGCATTTCGTCGTCCGTGAGCGCTGCCTGTCGGCCGACGGCGACCGCGTGATCTCGCGCGAGCTGCTGACCCATGTCGAGCAGGGCGTCCTCGTCGACCAGTTCTATGCCGAGCGACTCTATTCAGCCCAGCGCCTCGCCGCGCTCCTCGCCGAAGCGGGCTTCGAGCGATTCTCGCAGCAGGGCGACATGGAGGCCCAATCCCAGCGCAACCAGGATCTCGGCCTGATGGCGCACCGGATGTTCTACGCCGCGCGCCGTCCGGCCACGGTCGCCGTCCGGCAGGGCGTCCCCGAGATGTCGGTCTAGGCAGTGGACAAGAGCGAGGACACCAAGGAGCAGGTGCCGGGCATGAAGGTCGGCACGGCGCTGTGGCACATCGTGTCCTACACGGCCCCGTACAAGGGCAGGGTGGCGCTGGTGATCCTGACCCTGGTGATCGACGTCGCCTTCGACACCGCCATGCCGCTCAGTCTCAAGTTCCTGATCGACAGCGCGATCACGCCGCGCGACGCCGAGATGTTCGCCATCATCATCAGCTGTCTGGTCGGCGCCTTCATCCTCACGGCCTGCTCCCAGGTCAGCCGCGACTACCTTTATGGCTGGCTGGGCTCGAAGGTCCTGGGCGATCTCCGCGAGAAGCTGTACGGCCACCTCCAGCGGATGTCGCCCGGCTTCTTCAGCCGGACCAACTCGGCCGATCTGGTGGCGCGCTTCTCCACCGACCTGTCGGCCGTGGAGAACGCCATCATCCTCGGCATGCCGGCCGCCATGCTCGCGTTCCTGCAGATCATCATCAGCACGACGATCCTGATCATGCTGGACTGGCGCCTGGCGTTGATCGTCATCCTGGGATTGCCGCTCTGCCTGATCGGGCCCCATCTGCTGGGACCAAGGGCGACCGCCGCGAGCTACAACCTGCAAAACGAGAACGCCGCTCTCTCCGCCTCTGTGCTGGAGGCCGTGTCGGCCCATCCGGTGGTGCGGGCCTTCAGCCTGCAGGACTCGCTGCGCAATGCCTTCGTCGGCCAGTCGCGCCGCCTGACCGCGCTTGCCGGCCGCTTCATCTTCCTGAGCTACTCCACCGAGCGCGCGCCGAACATCTCGATGCAGCTCTTCAGCCTGGGCGTGATCGGCGGCGGTGGCTGGCTGGCCTACAAGGGTATCTTCTCGATCGGCGATCTCGTGGCGTTCAACGCGCTCTATGGGGCCGTCGCCGCCTCCGTCCTCAACCTGACCTCGATCTCCGCCACGCTGCTGCAGGCGACCGGCGGCATGCAGCGCATCCAGGAGGTCCTCGTCCAGGCGCCCGAGGTGGTGAGCGACCCGCAGGCCGTCACCCTGCCGTCGCCGTTGAAGACCATCGACGTCGAGGGCGTGAACTTCGGCTATCTGCCGGGCCAGACCAACCTGACCGACGTCTCGTATCGCATTCCGGCGGGATGCAGGGCCGCCTTCGTCGGTCCCAGCGGCAGCGGCAAGAGCACCAACCTCAACCTCGTCCTGCGCTTCTACGATCCCGCCAGCGGACGAGTGTCGATCGACGGGCAGGATCTGCGCGGCGTCTCCCACCAGTCGCTCTACGACCAGATGGGCGTCGTGTTCCAGGAGAGCTTCCTGTTCAACACGACCATTCGCGAGAACATCCGCATGGGCAAGCCCGGCGCCAGCGACGCCGAGGTCGAGGCCGCGTCGAAGCTGGCCGAGCTGCACGACATCGTCCTGCAGTTGCCGGACGGCTACGACACGCAGGTCGGCGAGCGCGGCGCGAAGCTGTCGGGCGGTCAGCGCCAGAGGGTGGCGATCGCCCGGGCGCTGATCCGCAATCCGGGGGTCATCGTCCTCGACGAGGCCACGTCGGCGCTCGATCCCGCGACCGAGCAGGCGGTCAACCAGACCCTGGAGCGCGTGTCGAAGGGGCGGACGGTGCTGGCCGTCACCCATCGTCTCGAGACCATCACGGGCTACGACCTGATCCTGGTGTTCGACCAGGGAAGGCTGGTCGAGCAGGGCACGCACGACGAGCTGCTGCGCCGCAGCGGCCGCTACGCGTCGCTGTGGAACCGCCAGAGCGGCCTCAGCCTGTCCGACGACGGCACGATGGCCCATATCGAGCCGGCCAGCCTGAAGGCGATCCCGCTCTTCGCGAACGTCGCGCTCGACGACATCGAGAAGATGTACCCGCTGTTCGGCACGGAGCACGTCGCCGCCGGCCAGACGGTGATCCGCCAGGGCGCGCACGGCGACAAGTTCTTCATCATCGTCCGTGGCAAGGTGTCAGTCGACGTCGAGGCGGAGGGCGCGCCGTCCCGGCAGGTCGCGACCCTGGCCGACGGCGACTTCTTCGGCGAAGATC
>SCVT01000379.1 GCA_004296815.1 Reyranella sp.
GAGGCATCGCCCATCACATAGTGACGGAAGGGCGTCAGCGGCGCGATGAAGGCGAGGTTGAGCGACGGC
This sequence comes from Reyranella sp., assembly GCA_004296815.1. GTDB lineage: Bacteria > Pseudomonadota > Alphaproteobacteria > Reyranellales > Reyranellaceae > Reyranella. The sequence goes on from SCVT01000379.1 coordinate 70, forward strand.
TTGCGTGCCGCGGCGGCATCCATGAACTCCGGGAAGGTCTCCCAGTCCCAAGTGATGCCCTTGTTCAGCACGTCGAAGGGAATGCCTTCGACATTCACGAGATCCTTCATGGCGATCTCGCGCGTCTCCGGCTTGCAGGGCGCGATGCCGACGCCGCAGTTGCCCATCACCACCGAGGTGACGCCGTGCCAGGAGGAGGGCGTTACCGCACCGTCCCAGCAGATCTGTGCATCGTAGTGGGTGTGCGGATCGACGAAGCCCGGCGCTACGACGAGGCCGTGGGCGTCGATGGTGCGCTTGGCGCCCTCCGTCACCTTGCCGATCTCAGCGACCTTGCCGTTGGTGATCGCGACATCCGCCTGGTATCGCGCACGGCCCGTTCCGTCGACGACGGTGCCGTTCTTGATCACGAGGTCGTGGCTCATGGCTTCCTCCTGATGCTTGGTTTTGCCGAACGCTACACCGTGGCTCCGCCCGCGGCGAGTCGGCGCATTCTTTGGAGCACTCACAGGCGTTCGTGGTAGGTCCTGCAGGCAAGCGAGGGTGACGGGATGATTTCACGCAGGACGTGGTTGGGCGGTGCGGCGGGATTGACCCTTTCGGGATGCGGTGGCACGCCGCCCAAGGGCGCAACGTTCGACAAGACCGCTGCCCATCCGGCCTCGGGCCCCTCGGCCTTTGGCCTCGATGCCGTGATCGACATCAGCCACAACGTCACCGTGACCGACTTCGCCGCGGTGCGGCGCAGCAAGATCCTCGCGGTCATCCATAAGGTGACCGAAGGCGGCGACTGGTTCGATCCGTCCTACGGCTCGCGCCGCCGCCAGGCCGAAGCGGCCGGGCTGCTGTGGGGCGGCTACCATTTCGGCACCCGCCAGTATTCCGGCGAGCAGCAGGCGGCGGCGTTCCTGTCGGCCTGCCAGCCCGGACCGGCGACGGTGATGGCGCTCGATCTCGAGCCCAACGACCGCAATCCGCGCAACACGATGACACTCGCCCAGGCCGAGGCCTTCGTGCTCGCCGTGCAGCGCGCGACCGGCCGGATGCCGATGCTCTATGGTCATCCCGCCTGGCTCGACGGCGAGCGCTACGGCCGCCGCCGCCTCAATCTCGACCGGCCGGTGACGCCGGGCTCGACGCTCACGCGCTGCGAGTTGTGGCTCGCCGACTATCGCGAGGAGCCGCGCATCCCGATCGCCTGGGCGCAGAAGGGCTGGCGCCTCTGGCAGTACGTTGCCGACGAGACCGAGCAGAATTTCGCCTTCGGCAGCGAGCCGCGCGCCGTGGCGGGTGTCGGCCATTGCGACCGCAACGTCTTCAAGGGCGACGAGGCCACCTTGCAGCGCTGGTGGCGCAACGGCGGCCGGTAGGCTCGAGGCTTCAGAGCGGCAGAGGGTCGAACTTCGGCGCCTTGATTCCGAGCTCCCGGAACGCGTCGTCGAGCGTGCGCACGACCGACGTGTCGTCGACATGCGAAGGCGACTGGTGCGTGCCATGCAGGGTCAGCATGCCGCGCACGTTCGGCTCCGATGCGACAAGGACTCGCCGCCTGTCGCGAATCGCGCGGCGGTTGTGACCGAGCTCTTTCCAGTCCCTGAGATCCATTGCGAATTCTGCAATGTCAGTGAAGTCGAGAATGGCGATCACGTTCCCGTATCTCTCGACGACCGCACGAGCGGTCTTGTTGAGAGCCAACGTCGATTCGATGGTGAATTTGCCCCGAAACCGCACCAGCAGGACCTGATGCGTGGGCTCGAAGTAAGCCAGAAACGGCACCTGTAACGTCTGATCCATGACCTATTATACGATGCGGGCGCTATGGTTGGATGCGCATAACGACGGGAGAATCGCATGGATCTAAAGGGCAAGGTGGCGGTCGTCACCGGCGGCAACGGCGGGCTGGGGCAGCGCATCTGTCACGCTTTGGCGACCCAGGGTTGTCACGTCGCGGTGGTCTATGCGCAGAGCAAGACGCAGGCCGAAGGCGTGGTGCGCGATCTCGAGAGACATCAGGTGAGCGCTGCGGCTTTCGCCTGCGATGTGACGCAGCGCGACCAGGTCCAGCGCCTCGTCGACGACGTCGTGAAGCGCTTCGGCCGGCTCGATATCCTCATCAACGACGCGGCCTACAACAAGGCGATCCCGTTCGCCGACCTCGACGCCATGACGGACGAGGAGTGGACGAAGATCCTCGACATCAACCTCACCGGACCGATGCTGCTCACCAAGGCGGTGGCGCCGGTGATGAAGGCGCAGAAGAGCGGCCGCATCGTCAACATCGCCTCGGTGGCGGGATTGGGACCGACCGGCTCGTCGATCGCCTACGCCGTCTCCAAGGCAGGCCTCATCCATCTCACCAAGTGCATGGCGGTCGCGCTGGCGCCGCACGTGTTGGTGAACTGCGTGGCACCGGGTCTTCTGGAGGGCACGCGCGCGACGGCGAACCTCCGGCCCGAAGCGGTCGAGAACAACAAGAAGGCCGCGTTGCTCGGCAAGGCTGCCGACAAGGACGACGTCGCCGACCAGGTCGTCACCATGTGCCGCACCGAGACGACGACGGGTCAGACACTCGTCATCGACGCGGGCCGCACCTTCCACTGAACTGGCTTCAGTAGCGCTGCTTGTTGATCTTCTTGATCCCGCACACGGCGCGGACCTAGCCTCGGCTGCCGCACTGTGGAGGGAAGCATGAAGAGCGTTTTCCTTTCTCTTGTCCTCGTGGTCTTCGCCACATCGGCGCAGGCGCAGCCGTCGGCTTCCGGCAACAGTGCCGGCGCCTCGATGCTCCAGCCGGCGCCTGCCTCCGTGTCCGCACCCAGTGCCGACGTCCTCGCATCGGACGGGTACAAGGCGCTGATCGCCGATCTGCGCCGGGGTGGTTACGTCATCTATCTGCGTCACGCTCTGACGGCGGCGAAGCCCGAGCCCTCGTTGGGCGATCTTTCCGACTGCTCATGGCAGCGCAATCTGAGCGACGATGGCCGCCGTCAGGCGCGGGCGATCGGTGCGTGGCTCGTCGAGCAGGGCATCGCCGTCGTGGAGGTCGAGGCGAGTCCCTTCTGCCGGACGAGGGAGACAGCGGCGCTGACGTTCGGCCGGGATGCGAAGGTCAACCAGCAACTGCTCTATCACACCACACAGAGTGAGGCCGAAGTCGATGCGGCGAACGGTCGACTGAAGGCGCGCCTCGGCAAGGTGCCGGCCAGCGGCAACCTCGCGCTGGTGGGCCACTCGCCGACCATGAAGGCGGCCGGCGCCGTCGAACTACCGGAAGGGCAGGCAGCGATCGTGAAGCCCGAGGGCCCGGGATCGTTCCGCGTGGTCGCGCGCCTGACCGAGGCGGGTATCACGCCGGTCCCCTAGCGCTCGTGCCCTAGCGGCCGTCCATGGCCAGCGCGATGGCGCGCTGCAGGGCCGATTGCAGGAAAGGCTTGGCGAGTCGCGGAATGTCCGCGGCCGCGCCGGGCGGCAGCTCGGCGTAGCCGGTGGCCAGCAGGATCGGCTGCGCCGGGTCCTGCTTCTTCACGCGCTCGATCAGCTCGGCACCCGTCATGTTGGGCATCGCATGATCGACCACCAGCAGGTCGAAGCGTGCGCCCTCCATCGCCTGCAGCGCTTCCTTGGCGGAATAGGCCACCGTCACGCGATGGCCGAGATCCTCGAGCATGGCAGCGGTGTTGAACAGCACCAGCGCGTCGTCGTCGACGGCCAGCACCGACAGCGATCGCGTCCGGCCCGGCGCCGTCGTGTCCTCGCTTGCAGCGGCCCGCGCCGCCAGCTCGGCGACCGGCAGCCACAGCGATGCGGTCGTGCCGCGATCGGGCACACTGTCGATGATCAGCCGCCCACCCGACTGCTCGGCGAGGCCGTGCACCATTGAGAGGCCGAGCCCGGTTCCCTTGCCGACGCCCTTGGTGGTGAAGAAGGGCTCGCGGGCGCGCAACAGGGTCGCGGCATCCATGCCGTGGCCCTGGTCGCCGACCGAGAGCTTGATGTAACGCCCGGGCGGCAGGCCGGTGCCGGCATCCTTGCCCTCGCCGAGGCGCCGCTCGTCGGCGGCGATCATGATCGACCCACCGCGCGGCATGGCATCGCGCGCGTTCACCGCGAGATTGAGCAGCGCCATCTCGAGCTGGTTGGAGTCGACGAGGACGGGCGGCAGGAGCGAGGGGAACTCGGTATTGATGGTGATCGCAGGCCCGAGCGACCGGTCGAGCAGGTCGGTCATGCTCTCGACCAGGCGCGGCACCTCGACCAGCTCGGGCTCGAGCTGCTGGCGCCGCGCGAAGGCCAGCATGCGCTGGGTGAGCGTCGCGCCACGCCGCGCGCCCTCCATCGCATTGTCAATCAGCTTCAGGATCTTCTCGTCCTGCGGCACGCGCCGCCGCACCAGCTCGAGGCTGCCCAGCACCGCCGTCAGCAGATTGTTGAAGTCGTGTGCGATGCCGCCGGTGAGCTGGCCGACCGCCTCCATCTTCTGCGATTGCGCCAGCGCCTCGCGGGCGCGCTCGAGCTCGGCCTGCGTCGCGCGCCGCTCCGTCAGGTCGCGCGTCACCTTGGCGTAGCCCAGCAGCGTGCCGTCGGGCGCGCGGATCGGATCGATCACGACATGCGCCCAGAAGCGCGTGCCGTCCTTGCGCAGCCGCCAGCCCTCGGCTTCGAACTTGCCCTCGACTTGCGCGGTCGCCAGCGCCCGCTGCGGCACGCCGGCGGCGCGGTCCTCCGGCGTGTAGAAGTTCGCGAAGTTCTGGCCGATGATCTCCTGCTCGGTGTAGCCCTTGAAGCGCTGTGCGCCGGCGTTCCAGCTCGTCACCACGCCCTTGGGATCGAGCATGTAGATCGCGAAATCCACCACCGCGCTGACCAGCAGCCGGAAGCGCGCCTCGTCGGTGAAGAGCCCGGCCAGCCGTTCGGGCGGGGCTTCGGCCTCCTTCGGTTGCTGCTTCGATTTGGCGATCGCATCCCCCTCGGCCGGCCTGCGGCCGAATATAACGCGATGGAAGGCTAACGGTTCCCGCCTGCGCGGACCAGAGAGCCGGACCTAGAGGTGCTGCAGCGTGTTGTCGGTGCCGATGATGTGCCGGCCCACCATCTCGATGTGCGGCAGCATCGCCTGCAGGTGCTGGCTGACGCTCATGGCGTCGCGGAAGCGCCGCTCGAAGGGCTGCGAATCGAGGATCGCCGTCGTGCCGGCGGCCCGGTAGCAGGCGATCGACACGTCCGTCGCCTCGTTCATGCCGTGGGTGGTCGCGAGCCTGAGCCGCATGCGCCCGTCGACGTCGAGCTTGCCGGCGGCCGCCGCCTCGTAGGCCTGCACCGCCGCCTCGTGCAGGAAGGCGCGGGCCGCCGAGAGTTTCGCCTCGAGCTGACCGATCTCGCGCTGGATGGCGTTGTTGACCGCCATGGCGTTTGCCGACGAACGGCTGTGCTTGCCGCGCGCCAGGTCGACATAGGCTTCGAGCATGCGCCGCCCGACGCCGAGGCTCACCGAGCAGAAGCCGGTGGCGTAGAGCAGGGTCGACTGCATCGTGTAGAGCGGGCCCTTGTGCTGGCGCTCCTCGAGCGCATCGCGCGCCGGCGCCCGATCGTCGGGCACGAACAGGTCCTCGACCGTGTAGGTGTCGCTGCCGGTGCCGCGCAGGCCGAGCACGTACCAGTCGTCGGTGATCTTCGCCTCGGCGCGCAGGAACACGAAGCTGCGGTCGTCCGGCCGCCCGTGTTTCATGTGCGGCGTGCCGTCGGCGTTCTGACAGGCGCTGTGTGCGCCGAGCCACCGCGTGTGGCGTCCACCGCTCGCGAAGCTCCAGGTGCCGGTGAGGCGATAGCCGCCCTCGACGCGGACGGCGCGGCTCTTGTTGTGCTTGGCGCCCCAGGCCAGCCCCTCGCGCGCGTCACCGAACACCTTGGCGGCGGTCGCGGGCGGCATGGCGGCGGCCGAGGTGGCGGAGGAGACGTTGGACTGGTTCACGAACCACGCCGTGCTGGCGTCGGCCCAGGCGATCGCCTCGCAGGCCCTGGAATAATCGAGGATGTCGATCTCCTGGCCGCCCAGCGCCTTCGGCAGCAGGAGCCGCAGCATGTCGTTGGCGACCAGCGCGTCCACCACCTCGGGCACCAGCTCGCGCCGTCGGTCCATCTCCGGCCCGTGCCTGTCGACGAGCGGCTGCAGGCCCCTGGCCCGTTCGAAGGCGCTTTTCATGGTCAGATGAACATGTCGAGCTGGTTGTAGTTCTTCAGCAGCGTCTGCCGCGTCGTCTCGTTCCAGCGGGCCTCGTCCTCGCGGCCCTGGAGCGGCTTGTAGACGTGCGGCGTCTCGTGCGGGAAGCGCTTGCGCCGCGCGTCGATGGCGAGCTGGATGATGCGCGCGCGCGCGTTGATGCGGTCGAGGTCGAAGGTCTCGATCGCGCCCTCCAGCCGCCGCGTCGTGACGCCGAGCACGCGCTTGCGCGGAAAGAAGCCGGCGTTGAGCGTCACCCGCCGGTCAGGCGAGGAGTTGGCGAACGAGCCGTGCAGCAGCTGGCGGTTGGTGACGATCGTGTCGCCGGCGCCCGAGAGCATCGGCACCGCGCCCTCGATGCGGTCGGAGCCACACGCCGCCACCAGCTTCCGGATGTCGGCCTTGCCCTTCTTGTGGCTGCCCGGCAGCACCCACACGCAGTTGCCCGCGGTCGAGGGATAGAGCTGGGTCATGAAGTTGAAGCCGTGCGCGCCCTGGTCCCAGTCGGCGGCGTCCCAGTGCGTCGTGCCGTCCTGGTGCCACGCCACCGAGGGCCCGAGCCCCGGCTCCTTGACGAAGGTGACTTCGTTGTAGGGCACGAAGTCGTCGCCCAGGATCGACGCCGCGACGCCCAGCAGCCCGGGATGGCCGTAGAGCCGGAGCGCCGTGTCCATCAGGTGCAGGTTCCCGTGCAGCAGCTCGATCGTCCAGGCCGGGCCGCCGTCGCCCAGCGTCGGCTGCTGCATGGCGACCGGATGGCGGCCGTTGTTCTTGTCCGTCCCGCCGACCGGGTCGCTGAGCGGCTTGGCCCAGCGGTAGGGCGGCTTCACGATCCCGTCGGTGCGGTCCTTGTCGGCGTCGGGCGAGGCCGGCGCGCGCGCCAGCACGGCGTCGACATCGGCCCGCAGCTCGGCGAGCTCCTCGGGCCCCACGACGCCCTCGAACACGTAGAAGCCCACCGTCCAGTAGGCGTCGAGGATCGCCGGATCGAGCCTTCCGTCTCCGCCGAAGCGGATCGGCCCGCGATTGCCCAGCGCCATCGCGCGCTCGATGCCGGCACGGGAATAGTCGCTCATCACTCGGACATGGTCGGCGGCGGTCATTTCCATCGGCAGCTCTCCGCGGAAGGATGCGGGCGACGATAACGCCTCGGTGCGGAGGCTTTCAAATGCCGGTGCCGGCGGAGGCCCGCTCTGCGATGGCGTCAGCCCCCGCTGCGGTCGGGTTCCCATTCCCGCATGGGCGGACCGTCCGGCCCCCACACGCCCGTCCCTGAGAGGGCGTCGAGCTCGGCATCCGACAGGGATTTCGCGTAGGCCAGCACCTCGTCGGCCGTGAAGCGGTAGCCGTGCCGCGCCGCCACCGCGACGACGGCGGCGAGGCTGCGGTCCTTGGCGACCTCGGCCGCCAGGGCGGCATCGCTCTTGAAGGCGCGGGTGAAGCGCTCGACTTCGGACTGGCTCATGCCGCCCAGTATACGCTCAACGTTTCAGCCGCGCGATCAGCAGCTCGGCCTGCGGCAGCATGCGGGCCACGACCTGGTCGTAGCCCGCGGCATTGAAGTGCGCGACGCCCTGGCTGCGCATCTGCGGGTCGTTGGCGACGCGATATTGTGCATCGCCGTTGTTGGGGAAGTTGAAGTCGGTGTAGGCCGCCCCGTAGCGGTCGGCCATCGGCTGCATGTTGGTGCCGCGGAAGCCCACCAGCAGGATCTCCGCGCCCTTGCCCTTAATGCGGCCCAGCATCGTCTCGAGGTTGGCGCGGATCGTCGCCGGGTCGACCTTGGCGAAGGCGTCGTTGATGCCGTACTCGACGATCACGATCTGCGTGCCGGCCGGGATCACGCGGTCCAGACGCGCCAGCCCGTCGGCGGTCTTGTCGCCGCTCACGCCTGCGTTGGTGACGGTGACATTGTGGCCCCGGGCGCGCAGCGCCTTCTCGAGCTTGGCCGGGTAGGCGTCGTAGCGCTCGACGCCCTGGCCGTAGGTGCTGCTGCCGCCGAAGGCCACGATGCGGATCGGCTGCTGCGCCGAAGCCGCCGACACGCCTAGTGATACGCCGGCCAGGGCCAGCGCAAGTGCGAGCAGGATCCTGATCATGTGAACCTCAGCGGATGTTGGCGTCGAACGCGGCGTAGAACTGGTCCATCGCCTGCTGTAGCGCGCGCATGTCGGTGGCGTAGGCGCACTCGGAGCCCGGGCAGCGGTTGTTGTCGAGGCCCTTGCCCTTGAGCGACACGATGCGCTGCAGGTTGGGCGTCAGGATGTCGACGTCGATGTCGTAACCGAACGTCGTGCCGGTGCTCGCGGGCTTCTGGATCGCGATGTCGATCACGCCGATATAGTCGTAGCGGCCTGCGGTTGCCTTGCGGAAATCGTCGACCAGCTCGACCCGCGCGAACTTCGACTGGAATTTCTTGATGATCTGGCCGTTGAAGTAGTCCGGTCGGCCGCGGCGGTCGATGTCGCCGGAGTACATGTAGCCGCCGCCCTTCATCGCCGCGATCACCGCCTCGACATACTCGTACTGCTTCTCGCTCGAGTCCGAGACGACCAGCGCGACCGACTTGCCGCGCGCCTGGATCGGCGGCTGGATCGGGGACTGCGCCGGCTGCGCGCCGCCCGGCGTCAGCCCCTGGTAGGCATTGAAGCGCGGCGGCTGCGGCGGCAGCAGGGTGCAGGCCGGGGCGAGTGCGAGGAGCGCGAGAACGGCCAGGATCCGATGGTTCATGCTGCTATCTCCTTCGATTGTCGCCGCCGGTGCCGGTGATGTCGCTCGGCACCGTGCGCGGTGCCACGTAGCCCGGCCCGCCCTGACCGTAGGTCGAGCGGGCGCGCTGGTTGATGGTGCTGAACCGGTTGCTCTGCATGATCTGGCCGCCGGCCAGCGGTGCGTAGACGCCGGCAACCCCCATCGCGAACCCCGCGGCGGTGAAGGCGAAGTTCATCACCTCGTCGATGTTGAAGGCGTTGGCCGCAGCGGCCGCCATCTGGTCGGGCGAGCTGGGCGCGGTGCCGCAGTCGACGCCGCTCAGGCAGCGGCTGAAGGACCCCTTTGCCAGCCGACCCGTCTGGCGCTCGGGCAGGCTCATGTCGCCGGCCTGGGCGATCTGGTGCATGACGCCGTCGCAGTTGGCGCGCAGCGCCTGGTACGCCGCTGCCGCCCTGGTGCCGTCGTTGCGGTCCGCCGCTTCGAGGAACTGGTTGAGCTGCGTCTTGCACGCTGCCGTCAGGCCGTCGGCCGGATTGGGCGGCGGCGCGCTTCTGCGGCTGCCATCGCCTTGTGGTGGAGGCGCGGCACGCTCGGCGATCGTCGGCCCCATCTGCCCCTGCGGGATCGGGTGCGAGAGCATGCACTGCCCGGTGATGCCCGCGCAGTCCTTGCTGCCGGTACTGCGCGCCGTATTGATGGCGCACATTGTTGTGTGTGATGCGCAGAGCATGACGCGATAGCATTCGAGGAAAGCCTCGTTCTGCGGCATCGGCCTCGGGCTGAGCGGAATCCCGCAGTTGAAGAAGGCCTTGGTGCCTTCCATGCGCCAGCGAGGGTCGTTGGGGGTCAGGTACTTGTGAAAGTCATGCGCGCTGTCGCGATTGAACTTGCCGGTGTCGATGCCGGTCCAGCCCGACGGCCCTTGGACCGGCGCGGCGCCGGGGCTTCCCTGGCCGTAGTTTTCGAGGCCCATCACGTCGGTGAGCTGGGTCATCAGCTTGTTGTTCTTGGCGCACTCGCCGGCGACGTTCGCGAGCGCCTTCAGCGTGCGCTGATAGTCGTTGATGCACTGCTGCGCGTCGGCGGTGCCCGCCGCCATCAGGCACGCCGCGACCGTCGCCGCGGCAAGTGTCCGTAGGTTCACCCACATCGCCTGGCCCTCCTGTGCGCCTTAGCGCACGTACTGCGCCATCTTGGCCTGGATCTCCGCCAGCGCCTGGTCGATCGACTTCTGCACGCCCATCTCGAAGGTGCCGACCGACGTCCGGTACGAGCCCTGGCCGGAGATCTTCGAGACCGGGTTCATCGCCGAATTGAAGAAGTAGAAGTCGAGCTCGACCCGCGTGGTGCGGTCGCCGTGCGGCTGCATCGGCATGTACTTCATGTCGACCAGGATCACGCTCTTCTTGCCGGTCGAGACCGCCTCGTTGAAGTCGTGGATCTTGGTGGCGCTGGGGAAGCGGCTCTTCAGCAGGTCGAGCGTGCGGCCCGCGAAGTAGACCGGGTCGTTGTCGGCCACCGCCACCGTGTTGGTCAGCGACGCCGGCACCCGCGCCGCCCAGTATTCGGAGTTGTTCTTGATGTAGACCATGTAGGTCTCGACGTTCTCGCTGAAGATCACGCCGACCGGCGCGGCCACCGTGACCGGCACGTTGGCCGGCACGCCCGCGGAGCTCTGGTTGTAGATGCCCTTGAAGGCGTCGGGGCTGTACACCGGGTTGGGGATTCCCGAGCAAGCACCAAGGCTCGCCAGCAGGCCCGCGAGGGCCAGTACGCGTCTCATCATCTCTCTCTCCCGATTTACTTGATGCCGGTGATCGTGCTGGGCCGGTTGGTCGTCGGCGGCCCCGAAGGCGCACCCTGGCCGTAGGTGCTGCGCACCGGGCCCGGCCCGATGCTGTTCATGTTGGTGCCGCCGCCACCGCCGCTGACGGCGCCACCGCTGCCCTGCGGCATAGCCATCATCATGCCGCCGGCCAGCATCGAGCCGAGCTGCAGGCCGATGCCGATCGAATGGCTGAACAGTGCCGCCGCCGCCTGCGGCGAGGTGCCCTGCTTGAGCTGCTGCACCCGCGCCGCGCATTCTGCAGGGGAGGCGTCACAGGCGCCGATCGTGGCGTCCGACAACGGCGCCTCGCCCCGCCTCTGGAAGCGCGGATCGCCGCCCTGTGCGGCCTGCTGCGGCATCGGCCGGTCGACCTTGTCGAGCACGCCGCAGCCGCCGGCCGCCTTCAGCGCGTTGTAGCCCGCCAGGGACCGCGCACCCTCATTGGCCTGCGCCGCCTGCACGTAGTTCATCACCAGCTGCTGGCACTGCGCCGACATCTGCGGCTGCTGCGGTGCGGGCGGCGGCGTGAGCGGTGCGCTCCCGCCGTCACCGCCGCCGCGGGGAACGTGCGACGCCGGCGGCTGCAGGGACGGTGGCGCGACGGCGATGGTCGGCCCCATCTGGCCCTGCGGGATCGGGTGCTGCGCCATGCACTGCTCGGTGATGCCCTTGCAGTCTTTGCTGCCGGTCGCCCGTGCGGTGTGGATGCCGCAGGCAGTCGTCGTCGCTGCGCACACATAGATGCGCGCGCATTCGAGGAACGACTCGTTCTGCGGCAGCGCCCGCGGGCTGAGCGGCACGCCGCAGTTGAACATCACCTTGCCGCCCTCGAAGTGCCAGCGCGCGTCGGTGCCCTTGGGCTTGTACGTCTCGAAATCGTGCGCGCTGTTGCGGTCGAACTTGCCGGTATCGATGCCGGCCCAGCCCGGTGCGCCCTGGA
>SCVT01000380.1 GCA_004296815.1 Reyranella sp.
CAAGGGCTCCGACACGCTGAAGCTCGCCGGCGAGAAGGGCTACCTGCCCATGAGCCTCAACCTCAACCCGGCCTATGTCAGCAGCCACTGGGAGTCGGTCGAGATCGGCGCCGCCAAGTCCGGCCGCACGCCCGACCGCGGCCAGTGGCGCATGGTGCGCGAGGTCTTCGTGGCCGACACCGACGAGGAGGCGATGAAGCTTTCGGTCGGCTCGCACATGGGCCGCATGATGCGGGAGTATTTCCTGCCGCTGCTGGCCCAGTTCGGCTTCCTCGAATATCTCAAGGTCGATCCGAACGCGGCCGATTCCGACGTGACGCCGGAATACTGCGCCAAGCACAACTGGATCGTGGGCTCGCCCCGGACCGTCGTGGAGAAGATCGAGAAGATCTACGACGAGGTCGGCGGCTTCGGGCAGCTCCTGGTCTTCGGCTTCGACTACCTCGAGAACCCGAAAGCTTGGCGGCACTCGCTGGAGCTGCTGTCGAAAGAGGTGCTGCCCAAGGTGCAGCACCTCAAGCCCAAGATGGCGAAGCTCGCGGCCGAGTAGCCGCGATCACCAGGTGCGGCGAATACCGACCGAGCCGGCGTGGGCATTGTCGATGCCCTGGATCTCGCCCTCGTAGCGGAAGTAGGCCGACCAGCCGTTCGACAGCAGCGTGGTGGCGCTGAGGCCGAGCACGACGCCATCGCGCTGCGGCGTGGCGCCGTAGACCGTGAACGGCAAGGCAGGCGCGCCGACAAACGAGGCCGTCACCGGCCGGTCGGTCGAGGCGAACTCGTGGCTCCAGCCGAGCTTGAACTGGGCCACCAGCTTCTCCTTCCAGCCGAGGTCCATCGAGGTGCCGAACTGGGCGCCCAGCACGGTGCGCAGCGAGTTGGTCGTCTGGCCCGCGACCATGAGGTTGAGCGAGTTGGCGCCGCTTTCGGTGAAGGGCGCCTGCATCGCCGTGATCGCCTGCACCCGCGCGTACGGCGTGACGTAGGCCTCCATGCGGCCGCCGAGGTCGAAGCGATAGCCGATCTCCGCCTGGCCGTAGAGCTGGTGAACGGCGGTGCTGCCTGTCGCGGTACGCGGCTGCAGGCCCGGAATGACGATCTGGCGCTGCATCTGGGCATCCGTGTAGGCGTAGCCCAGGAGGCCGTCGAGATAGAGGCCGCCTCGCACGTAGCTGCCGTAGAGGCCCCACTGCATCGTGTCGGTCGTGCTGCGGCCGTTGAAGCCGGCGGTCCACTGCGAGCCGGTCGTGTAGCCGATCGTCATGCCCAGCCGGAATTCGGGCGTGAGCTGGACGTCGGCACCACCCGAAAAGCCGCCGACATTGTAGGTGACCGAGCCGGAGTTGCTGTTGCCGCCGATCGAGCCCGTGCCCCCGATCGCGGCGCCCCAGACGCCGAGATTGCCCGTGGTCGCCGCCTCGCAGGCCGCGTCGCAGGCCTCCGAGAGTTCCCGCGCGACTTCCCGCTTCTCCGCGGCCTTGCGCCGGGCGATGTCGCCCTGCCGCGTGGCGCCACCTGCCTGGACTGAGAAGTTGCTCATGAACGCCTGGCTGCCCTGCACGATCGCCGACGAGACGGCCGAGTAGTTCTGGCCGCTGATGGCGTTCAGCGCGGCCGGGCCCTGCACCGTGTTGAGGCCGCCCAGGGCCGCCAGCACGTTGGCGAAGTCGCCGGTCGCGGTGGGCGTGGCGAGGTCGAGCACCGTCGCCACCGCGAGCTGGTTGGGTGTCTGGGCGCCGATCGCGAACTGACGGAGCAGGTTCAGGTAGACGTTGTTGGCGTCGTAGGTGAGGGTCGGCGTCAGGAAGGCGAAGTTGCTGGTGACGTTGGTGAAGCTGCCGCTGACGCCGCCGGTCGCGTTCAGGATCGTGTAGGTCATCGTCCTGTCGTAGCTGCCGGGCTCGGCCAGCACCTGGACGGTGCCGCCGTTCAGCGTGGCGGTGCCCGGCGCGCCGGTGACGTTGATGCGGTCGCTCTGGCCGGTGCCGTTGACTTCGACCTGATAGGTCGTGCCGGCAGCCTGCACGTAGGTGCCGGTCACGTTCATGGTGCCGATCGAGTTGCCCGGCGCGACCGTGCCGCCCATCACCGACAGGCCATTGATGGTGCCGGTGCCGTCGAGCACGCCGCCGTTCACCGTGACGCCGCTCGCCAGGCTGCCGTTCACCTTGAGGCCGCCCGAATTCAGGATCGTGCCGCCGGTGTAGGTGTTGACGCCGGTGAGCTGCAGGGTGCCGCTGCCGTTCTTGATCAGCGAGCCCGTCCCCTCGATCGCGCCGCTCAAGGTGGTCGAGAGGTTGTTGCCGCCCACCGTCAGCGCGTTGGCGCCGAGCTTCACCGTGCCCGCCCCCTCCAGCGAACCGGCCGTGGTGCCGGCCGTGAGGGCCGAGAAGTCGAGCTGGCCGCCGCCGTTCACGACGAAGCGCGCGGTGCCGCCCGACGCGGTGTCGAAGAAGCGGGTGTTGCTGCCGCTGGCCGTCGTGATCGTCGAGCTGCCCGCACTGGTGGTGTCGCGGAAGTTCAGGGTGCCGTTGTTGGCGATGGTCGAGGTTCCGGCCGAGGAGGATCCGGCGAAGGTCGTCACCGAGTTGTTGGTGATCGCGTTGCCGGCCAGCACCGAGTTGTTGATCTGCAGGCCACTCGTGCCGTTGACGGCGATCGCGCCGCCCAGGGTGCCGGCCTGGCCGCCGTTGACGCCGATCGCGAGCGTACCGCCCTCGATGGCCGTGCCGCCGCCGAGATCGTTGATGCCCGTCAGGGTCAGCAGGCCGCCGCCGGTCTTGGTGAGCGTGCCGCTGCCCGTCATGTTGCCGGCGTAGGTGCCCGACAGGGCCTCCAGGAAGGTGACGTTGGCGTTGTTGGCGATGTTGCCCTTCAGCGAGCCCGCATTGCCCTGCAGCGTGCCGCCCGACACGACCGTGTTGCTGATGTTGTTGGCGGCGTTGGTCAGGATCAGGGTGCCGCTGCCCGTCTTGGTGAGCGTTCCGCTGCCGCCGAACACGCCGTCGTGCGTCAGCGTCGTGCCCGACACCGTTTCCAGGGTGCCACCGCCGGCGTTCAGCGTCGTCGCACGCGAGGTCGCGAAGCTCGCATCGGTGCGCAGGGTGCCGCCGTCGAACAGAAGCCCGCCGCCGGTGCCGAGACGCGCGTCGCTTGCGACGACGAGCTTGCCGCCTTCCAGCGTCGTGGTGCCGCTGTAGGTCGAGTCGGTGCCGAGCGTCAGCGTGCCCGCGCCGCGCTTGATGAGGCCGCCGGCGCCGGACAGAGCGAGGTCGAGGGAGAGATCGTCGCTGCGGTTGATCGCAAGCGCGGCACCACTCGACACCGAGCCCGTCATCGACGAGCCGAAGGTGCCGGTCGTGCCGCCGTTACCGAACTGCAGGATGCCGCCGTTGATCGCGAGCGAGCCGCCGGCGGCGGCGTAGTCGCCGGTGAGCGTCAGCAGGCCCGCGCCCGTCTTGGTCACCTGGCCGAGGTTTCCGATCGAGGAGGCGAAGGTGCCGTTGGTCGCCTGGTCGAACACCAGGCTGCCCTCGACCGTCAGCGGCCCCTGCAGGCTCGTGGTGTTGCCCCGCAAGGTGCCGGTGC
>SCVT01000381.1 GCA_004296815.1 Reyranella sp.
CGCACGAAGCGCACCTTGGGCCCGGCGCCGGAATAGTTGCTCCACAGCGCCACCCGGCACTTTGGGCAGCGCGAGATCTTCTGGCCCTTGCCGCTGTTGGAGGGCGTGTCGATCACCTCGACCTCGCCTGAAAGCATCTCGACGCGATCGGCCTCGATTATGGCGTTCATCACGAAGGCACTGCCGGTCTCGCGCTGGCACCAGCGGCAGTGGCAGCAATGCACGAACATCGATCGCGAGGTGAGCCGATAGCGCACCTGCCGGCAGGTGCAGCCGCCCTCGAAGGTCTCGCTCATGGATGCCTCGCGGTCATTCGATTGGGCCGAAGAAGCCCGTGATCGACTGGAAGCGGCCGTCGGCCGCCACGGTGCAGAAATCGACGCCGTTGCGCAGCACGCGTCCGTCGGGCAGCCGGTTGCTCCAGAGGAAGCGCAGCATTTCGTGGTGAGCATCGACCGGACTGGTGCGCGAGATCTGCGCGCCGGGATTGCGCGCGACGACGCCGTCGATATGGATCGCCAGTGCCTCGATGCCGACCGCACGCACCGACGGATCGGCATAGAGGCCGTCGTCGCTGAGGACCGTCTTCAGGATCGCGCGGCGCTGCTTGCCGTCCTGCGTGTTCCACGCTGCGCAATAACGATCGGCGAGGGCTTCGAGGGTTTCAGCGCTCATTCGATGCTAGTCTCCGCCGACGGGATTTTGGCGGGAGAGGATGATGGCCGGACGGCTCGAGGGCAAGGTGGCGGTGGTGACGGGCGCGGCGCCGCGCGGCGAGGGCGTCGGCAACGGCATGGCGACCGCCATCCTGTTCGCGCGTGAGGGCGCGAAGGTCGTGTTGGTCAACCGCAGCGCCGAGCGCGCCGAGGCGCTGGCCAAGCAGATCAAGGGCGAGGGCGGTGAGGCATCGGTCTTCGCGGCCGACGTGGCCAAGGCCGACGAGGCCGAGGCGATGGCGGCGTTCGCCCACAAGAAATACGGCCGCCTCGACATCCTGCACAACAATGTCGGCATCGGCGGGCCGGGCACGCCCGAGACCGTGACGCTCGAGACCTGGAACAAGGTGCTCGAGGCCAACCTCACCACCACGATGCTCTGCACCAAGGCCTGCCTGCCGCGCATGAAGGAAGGCGGCGGCGGCTCGGTCATCATGGTCTCGTCGATCGCGGGTGCGCTCGGCCTCATGGGCAGCGCCGGCGCCGTAGCCTATGCGACGGCCAAGGCCGGCCTGCACGGCTTCACCATGTCGGTCGCGGCCGACTATGCGACGCAGAACATCCGCGCCAACTGCATCGTCGTGGGCTCGGTGCACACGCCGATGGTGGCCCATCTCGGTGACGAGGCGCGCGACCGCCGCAAGAAGATGGTGCCCATGCAGGTCGAGGGCACGGCGTGGGACATCGCCCACGGCGCGGTCTATCTCGCCTCCGACGAATCGCGCTGGGTGACGGGCGTGATGCTGCCGATCGACGGCGGCCTGGTCGCGCTCAGGGCCTGGCCGCGCTAGCCGCAGTCACTTCCGCTTCCTGGCGCGCTCACGGGCGGCTGCCGCCGGTTCGGCCTCACCGATCAATGCGCGGATGCTGGCGGCGAGCGCCCTGATGCGCGGGCCGATCTCGGCTTCGAGCTGGCCCGACTTCAGGCGGAAGGCCGGAATGCCGCAATTGATGGCGAAGGCCTGTCCTAGCTCGCGTGAGTAGAACAGCGGCGCCGCGACCGCGTGGATCGACGGCATGTACTCGCCGGGGCAGGTGCAGAAGCCGCGATCGGCGCCATCGCGGAGTCCGGCACGGTATCGGTCGCGCTTCGCCGACCATAGCGAAGCGTCCTCTTTCTTCAGCCGCTCTTCCAGCCTTGCCGCTTCCGCGGCCGGCAGGATCGCCGCCGCGGCCCGTCCCATCGCCGTGAGGATCACGGGGATCGGCAGGCCGATGTCGGGAACGTGCGGTCCGACATGGCCCGAGCGCGCCGACTCGACATAGACCATCGTCGTTCCGTCGAGCAGGCCGATCGAGACCGTGCCGCGCACGCTCTCCGCCAGCTCGTGCATCAGGGGCCGCGCGACCTGGCGGAACGGCAGGCCGGCGAGCAGCGGCCGTGCCATGCGCAGCGCCCGCGCGCCGGCGCGATACTTTCCGAGCCGGGTGTCGTGGCGCAGGTAGCCCAGCGCCGCGAGCGTGTGCGTCAGTCGCGCCACGGTCGGCCGTGGAAGGCCTGTGCGCTGCGCCACCTCCGCGTTGCCGAGAACCGTCGCGCCGATGTCGAAGGCCTCGAGCACCAGCAGTCCCTTGGCGAGAGTTGTGGCGAAGTAGGCGTCGCCGTCATTCTCGGCGAGCAGCGTTCCGGCAGGCGATGAAGTTGCCTTTCCCATCAGGGGCGTTTGTCCACTATCCGGACGACAATGTCGATGTTCGTCCATATTGAGCCTAGGGTCCGCGTCAAAGGGAGGACAGCATGCTGAAGCGTCGTGGAGCCTTGGCCGCTGCGGCCGGATGGATGATCGTGCCGGCAGGTGCCGTGCGTGCGCAGGCCTGGCCGAGCCAGCCCGTGAAGATCCTCGTTCCCTACGGGCCCGGCGGTGCTGCGGACGCCGTGGGGCGCGTCGTCGCGGAAAAGCTGACGGCGCTGCTCGGCCAGCAGGTGATCGTCGAGAACAAGGCGGGCGGCAACACCATCATCGCCATGGAGGCGGTGGCGAAAGCGAAGCCCGACGGCCACACGCTGCTGCTCGGCAGCACGACGATGGCCACCAACGTGGCGCTGGGCTTCAAGCAGCCCTTCGATCCGCTGAAGGACTTCCAGCCGATCTCCACCATTGCCGACATCCATGACCTGATCGCGGTCAACAAGGATCTGCCGATCAGGGACTACGCGTCGTTCGTCGCCTGGGTGAACGCCCAGCCAGACAGGGTGCGCTTCGCCTGCTCGGGCATCGGCAACCAGCCTCACCTCTGGGGTGAGCTGTTCTGCACGCGCACCAAGCTCAAGATGGAGGTGGTGGGCTACAAGGGTTCGGCTGATGCCATCCGCGACGTCATGGCGGGCCATGTGCCGATGGTCGTCGATGTCGTGGTCCCCACCGGCAACCATGTGAAGCAGGGGCGTCTGACCGGCATCTGCCTTGCCGCCACCGAGCGCTCCGCAATCTGCCCGGACGTGCCGACGGTGGTCGAACTTGGCATGCCCGACCTGGTCAGCTCGGCCTTCTTCGGAATCGTGGGGCCCGCCGGTCTTCCCGGACCGGTCGTCGAGCGTCTCAACGAAATGTGCCGCACGCTCCTCAAGGACGAGAGCGTGAGGCAGCGCTTTGCCGAGCTGGGCTTCGTCACCACCGGCAGCACACCAGCCGCGTTCCTCGAGCGCGTGAGGTTCGAGACCGAGCGCTGGACCAAGGTGGTCAAGGAGAACGGCATCAAGGTCGAGACCTAGTCGTACCGATGCTGGCAGTGCCTGCAATTCGCAGGTTCAGCAGGTTTGTGCTAGATTGTTAGTCATGATGGAGAAAGCCCGGCCGAGAAATCGGCCGGGCTTTTTGCTGCCCGAATGCCGAACACGCTCGCCGATCGAGCTTGAGTCGAAAAGTAACGCGACGTTGTTCGGGCGCTTCGGCTCAAGTGGTTGCATCGGAAGACGAATCATCCGACGAGGCAAACCGCCGGCGAACACCTGGCCAACCAGTTGCCGAACAACTCGTGTTCGGAAAATCGCTACCGGCGGGCTGCCCGCCGCTCGTGGTTCCAGGCGTAGAGGCCCGACGCCACGATCACGGCGGCGCCGGCGATCGTCCAGCCGTCGGGGATGTCGCCGAACACGATCGCGCCCAGGATCGTGACGAACACCAGCAATGTGTAGCTGAAGGGCTGAACCGCGCCGGCCTCGGCGTAGTCGAGCGCCTTGATCAGCGCGTAGTGGGCAAGCGCGCCGATCAGGGCGATGGCCACCAGCAGGAACCAGCCCGTCGCGTCGGGCCACTTCCAGTCGATCGGTCCGACGACGGTCGTGACGCCGAACGCCACGAAGGCCGACCAGACCAGCGTGGTGTCGGGCGTGTCGGTGCGCGAGCAGAGCCGGATCAGGATCTGGTAGGCGCCCCACAGGATGGCGCCGACGACCGGGATGAGGAGGACCCAGTCGAGCTCGCGGAAGCCCGGCCGCACGATCAGCAGCATGCCGACGAAGCCCGCGGCGACGGCGCCCCAGCGCGCCGCGCCGGCCTTCTCGCCGAGGAAGAGGACGCCGAGCGCGATCACGATCAGCGGCGAGGTCGCGGCGATGGCGTGCGTGTCGGCGAGCGGCAGGTAGCGGAAGGCCACGACGAAGACGGCCGCCTCGACGACGGCAAGCAACGCGCGGCCGAACTGCAGCCATGGCCGCGATGTGCGCAGCGCGGCGCGAAGCCCGCTGCGGCGCACGACGAACCAGGCGAACAGGCAGAAGATCGCGTAGCGTATCCACATCATCTGGCCGATCGGATAGTCGGCCACCATCCACTTGGTGATGGTGTCCATGGCGGCGAAGCCCAGCATCGCCAGCATGGTGTAGATTGCGCCGAGCGAGGTGTTGTTGCGCGTTCCGCCGCGGGCGGGCGACATCATTCGGCGGCGGCAGCGGCGCGGCGTGCCGGGGGACGGAAGGCCGGGATCACGCGCTCGGCGAAGAGCCTGAGGCTCTTCATCGCCTTCTCGCGTCCATAGTAGGGCGGATAGTGCAGCAGCAGCGAGGTCATGCCGGTGCGGGCCTGCATCTCACGCAGCTTCGCGATCACCGTCTCGGCCGAGCCGTGCAGCAGCGTGGTGTTGAGCAGGTCGTCGTAGCCGAGCTGGCCGCCCTTCTCGGAGACGGAACCGAGATAGCCGCCTGTGCCGGTGCCGCCGAAATGCGCGATGTGGCGGACGATCGCCTCCTCAGTCTCGGCACGCGCCTGGGCGTCGGTGTCGGCGATGTAGACCCAGCGCGCGATGTCGATCTGGCCCGCGGCGGGATTCCTGCGGCGTTCGGGCATGGCGTTCGCGAGCTCGCGCTTGTAGAGCGCGGTCTGCGCCGCCAGCGTCTCGACGCCGGGCAGGGTGGAGAGCATCAGGCCGAAGCCGTTGCGGCCACAGTAGCCGATCGAGCGGTCGGTGCCGCCCGCCATATAGAGCGGCGGATGCGGCATCTGCACCGGCTGCGGCAGCATCTCGTAGGGCTCGGCGACGGTGCCGCTGAAATACTTGCCCTTGTGGTCGTAGCGGTGGCGATGAAAGGCGTCGAACATGAGTCCGACGGCTTCCTCGACCATGTCGCGCCGGCCCTCGAAATCCTTGCCGAGGCCCGTGAACTCGTAGGGCCGGTAGCCCGAGCCGATGCCCAGCATCACGCGGCCGCCGGACAGGATGTCGACGAAGTTGGCGTTCTCCACGACCCGGATCGGGTCATAGAGCGGGAGCGTGATCACGCCCGAGGCGAGCTTGATGCGGCTCGTCTTGGCGGCGAGGTAGGCCATGTAGGCGAAGCAGTCCGGCATGATGCCGTAGCTCGTCGAGAAATGATGCTCGGCGATCCAGGCCGTGTCGTAGCCCAGCCGTTCCGCTTCGATCACCTCGTCGGTGGTGCGCGCATGGACGTCGCGGTGCGGGTAGGGCTCTTCCTTCGGATTGGGATGCGAGGTGAAGAGGACACCGAATTCCATCTACTGCTCCGTGACGGCTACTCGAGCTTGATGCCGGTATCCTTCACGACCTTGGCCCAGTTTTCGACTTCCTTCGCGCGCCACGCATCGCTCTGCGCAGGCTTGGTGAGGACGGGCTCGGCGCCGAGCTCCTTCAGGCGCGCGGCGACCTCGGGGATCTTCGTCGCCTTGTCGATCTCGACGTAGAGGCGCTCCAGCACCTCCGGCGGCGTGCCCTTGGCGGCGAGGATGCCCTGCCAGCTTCCAGTGACGAAGTCCTTGATGCCGGAGGCTTCGCTCACCGTCGGCAGGTCGGGCGCGAGCTCGCTGCGCTTGGCACTCGACACCGCGAGACCGCGCAGTTTGCCGTTCTTCACGTGCGGCAAGGTCGCGATCATGCCGTTGAACAGCGCGTCGGCGTGGCCGCCCACCACCTGCTGGATCGCCTCGGCGCCGCCCTTCATCGGGATGAAGGTGATCTTGAGGCCGAGCGAATGGGCGAACAGCGCGCCCGCGAGATGCGGCGCGCTGCCGAGACCGGCGGTCGCGTAGTTCAGCTTGTCGGGATTGGCCTTCGCGTACGCGATCAGCTCCGGCACCGTCTTGTAGGGACGGTCCGGGTTCGCGGCGAGCAGGTGCGGTGAGTAGGCCAGCACCGTCACGGCGTTGAAGTCCTTGGCCACGTCGAACGGCAGCTTCATCACCGCCGGCGAGATGGTGAGGTTGCCGAGGTCAGTGAGCACGACGGTGTAGCCGTCGGGCGGAGACTTCGCGACCATGTCGACGGCGATGTTGCCGTTGGCGCCGACGCGGTTCTCGACCACGACCGTCTGGCCGAGGGCCGCCTGCAGGTGCGGCTGCAGGAGGCGCGCCAGAATGTCGGACGTGCCGCCCGGTGCATACGGGATGAGGATGCGGACCTGCTTGTTGGGGAAGCCCTGCGCGCGTGCAGACGAGATGACGGCGGGGGCGGCGAGGGTGGCGGCAACCGTGGCGATAAGGTGGCGGCGCTTCATGTTTCACTCCCGATAAATCGTTTATTTGCGGGCACTTTAGGCACGGTGCGACCGGATGGCGAGTCATGTCGCTTGACTTCGCTGCGCCGCAGCATCATATACGCGCCAGCCCGCTTCCTGTGGGCTTATCAAGGTTTCTCGCGATCGCGCGACGCGCCACTTCTTTCGACGGCGCCTCATCCCGAGACAATCTCCCAAGAGCAAGAGCCGTCCCAGCCGCGCGCGGGAACGGGCCAAAAGCCGCCACAGATGCGCGTGCCCAAGAAAGCACGCCGGCGGCAAGTCAGGATTTTCAAGTGAGTGAAGTTACTTTCGCGGACCTCGGTTTGGCCGAGCCGCTGCTGCGTGCGTTGAACGCGGCGAACTACACCGTGCCCACGCCCATCCAGGCGCGCACGATCCCTGCGCTGCTGCAGGGCCGCGACGTGCTGGGCATCGCCCAGACCGGCACCGGCAAGACGGCGGCGTTCGCGCTGCCCGTGCTGCAGCATCTCTCGGAGTCGAAGGAGCGCGCTCTGCCGAAGAGCCCGCGCGCCCTCGTGCTGGCGCCGACCCGTGAGCTCGCGGTCCAGATCGCCCGCAGCTTCGACACCTACGGTCGCGGACTCGGCCTGCGCCTCGCCACCGTCGTCGGTGGCCTGGGCTACGGCCGGCAGATCGAGACCCTGGCCCGCGGCGTCGACATCCTGGTCGCCACGCCGGGCCGCCTGCTCGACCTGGTCGAGCGCGGCAACGTGAAGCTCGGCAACGTGACCTTCTTCGTCCTCGACGAAGCCGATCGCATGTTCGACATGGGCTTCATCCGCGACGTCCGCCGCATCGCCTCGTCGGTCTCCAAGAACCGCCAGACGCTGCTCTTCTCGGCCACCATGCCGAGCGACATCGCCAAGCTCTCCTCGGAGATCCTGAAGAACCCCGAGAAGGTCGAGATCGCTCCGCAGGGCCGCACGGTCGAGAAGATCGACCAGCGCGTCTACTTCGTGAACGCCGCCAGCAAGCGTGCGCTGCTCAGCCACCTCCTGTCGGATGCCGCCCTCGAGCGCGTCATCGTCTTCACCCGCACCAAGCGCGGCGCCAACCGCGTTGCCGAGGCGCTGGAAGACCGTGGCGTGCGGTCGGAGGCGATCCACGGCAACAAGAGCCAGAACGCCCGCCAGAAGGCGCTCGACAATTTCAGCCGCGGCAAGGCCCGCGTGCTGGTCGCCACCGATCTCGCCTCGCGCGGCATCGACGTGCAGGGCGTGACCCACGTCATCAACTTCGAGCTGCCGGCCGACGCCGAGAGCTACGTCCATCGCATCGGCCGCACCGCGCGCGCCGGCGCCTCGGGCATCGCGATCTCTTTCTGCGACGGCAGCGAGCGCGGCCAGCTCAAGGGCATCGAGCGGCTGACCAACCAGCGCATCGCCGTCGTATCGACGCCGGCCAACGAGGACATGCCGGCGGCCCCGCCGCCGCGTGCCCGCACCGAGAGCGATGACCGTGACGAGCGGCGCGATGAGCGTCCGCGCGAGCATCGTGGCCCCCGTGGTGGTGGCCGTCCCGGCGGCGGCCCCGGCCGTCATCGCGCGTTCGGCGACCGCGCCAATCATGACCGGTCGCGCGGCGACAGGCCGCCGGCGCATGCCGAGCATCAGTTCCGCGGCGGCGACTATCGCGATGCGCCGCAGGGCGAGCGTCCGCGTACCGATCGTCCCTACGGCGATCGTCCGCGCGGCGACCGTCCGCAGGCTGACCGTCCTCGCGGTGATCGCCCCTATGGCGATCGCCCGCGTGGCGAGCGTCCTCATGGCGAGCGTCCTCATGGCGAGCGTCCCCAGGGCGACCGTCCGCGGTCGTTCGACGACCGTCCCCGCCACGAAGGCGGCAGGGCTCCCGGCCATCACAATGGT
>SCVT01000382.1 GCA_004296815.1 Reyranella sp.
TGGTCGGACATCAAGGAGATGAGCAGCAAGGTCATCGCCGTCACCGACAACGACAAGGCCAAGGCGGCGAAGCTCTCCAAGGAGCTGGCGCTGGAATTCTTCGCCATGCGCGACAAGACGCAGCCGCCCTACGTCACGCTCGACGCGGCGATGTCGCGCGTCTCCTCGCACAACCTGCCCAAGCCCATGGTGCTGGCCGACGTGTCGGACAATGCCGGCGGCGGGGCGGCCTCCGATTCGACCTTCATCCTGCAGGCGCTGCTCGACAAGAAGGTGAAGGACGCCGCGATCGCGATGTTCTGGGATCCCGGTGCCGTGAAGCTCGCCTTCGAGGTCGGCGAGGGCGCCGAGCTCGATATCCGCCTCGGCGGCAAGCTCGGGCCGCAGTCCGGCCCGCCGATCGATGCGCGCGCCCAGGTCATCAAGCTCGAGAAGGACGTCACCATCCAGTTCGGTGGCAGCCGCAAGGGCACCAACCCGATCGGCGATGTCGCTGCCCTGCAGATCGAGGGCGTGACGGTGATCGTCAACACCAAGCGCAGCCAGTGCCACAGCCTCGACTGCTTCACCAAGCTCGGCATCGATCCTTCCCAGAAGAAGGTCGTGGTCGTGAAGTCGATGCAGCACTTCCATGCCGCCTATGCCCCGATCGCCAGCGAGGTGGTCTATGTCGCGGCCCCCGGGGCGCTGGTGCCGGACTGGTCGCTGCTTCCCTACACCAAGGCCGACAAGACGCAGTGGCCGTTCGTCGCGAACCCGCACGCATGAGGACGCTCGCTCTCCTCGCCATCGTGCTCGCTTCGGGGACCGCCGCGGCACAATCGCCAAACGGCGTGCGCACGCTCTCCCCGCCCGGCGCGATCAAGGTCGAGGGCACCTGGAGCCTCGGTGCGCGGGCCGGCGACTTCGTGTTCGTGGCCGGCATGCAGGGCGTCGATCCGGCGACCGGCAAGCTGGTGCCCGATCCCGAGGGCCGCATCCGCCAGGCCTTCGCCAACCTCCGCCACATCGCGCAGTCCGAAGGGGCGAGCCTGCAGGATTGCGTGCGTCTCACCATCTACGTGAGCGACCTCGCCAAGGTGGCGCCGCTGGTCGACAAGGTGCAGGCCGAGCTGTGGGGCAAGCCGCCCTACCCGCCGCGCACCATGTTCGAGGCCAAGCGCCTGTTCGACGACGACATCATCGAGATCGACAGCGTCTTCTACGCCCCGCAGAAGCGCTGAATCGCCCTGAAATGCCGGTATTTCAGGGCGTTTACAGCGGCGGGGCTGGTTGGTATGTTCCGCCGCGTCGCGGCCGGGGGTGGCCGTTTTCTCTTTTGAGATCAACGGCTTAGCCATGAAAATCCTGACGGGCAACAGCAATCGACCGCTGGCGGAGGCCATTTCCGCCAAGCTGGCCTTGCCGCTGGTCAAGGCGAACATCCGCCGCTTCTCCGACAACGAGATCTTCGTCGAGATCCTGGAGAACGTGCGCGGCGAGGATGTCTTCGTCATCCAGTCGACCAGCTACCCCGCCAACGACCATCTGATGGAGCTGCTGATCATCATCGACGCGCTGCGTCGCAGCTCCGCCCGCCGCATCACGGCGGTGATGCCCTACTACGGCTACGCCCGCCAGGATCGCAAGACCGGCTCGCGCACGCCGATCACGGCCAAGCTGGTCGCCAACCTGATCACCAACGCCGGCGCCAACCGCGTGCTGACCCTCGACCTGCATGCCGGCCAGATCCAGGGCTTCTTCGACATCCCGCTCGACAACCTCTTCGCCGGCCCGGTCTTCTCCAAGGACATCAAGGAGACGCTGACCAACCGCAGCTTCACCGTCGTGTCGCCCGATACCGGCGGCGTGGTGCGCGCGCGCGCCATTGCCAAGCGCATCGACGCCGACCTCGCCATCATCGACAAGCGCCGCGAGCAGGCGGGCGTCAGCGAGGTCATGAACGTGATCGGCGACGTGAAGGGCCGTGATTGCATCCTGATCGACGACATCGTCGATTCTGCCGGCACGCTGTGCAACGCCTCGGTCGCCCTGATGGACCAGGGCGCCAAGTCGGTGTCGGCCTACGTCACGCACGGCGTGCTGTCGGGCGGCGCGGTCGCCCGCGTCGCGGCCTCGCCGATCGAGAAGATGGTGATCACCGATTCGATCATGCCGACCGAGGCGGTGCGCGTATCGCCCAACATCCGGCCGGCCAGCATCGCCACCTTGATGGCCGAGGCCATGAAGCGCATTGCCGACGAGACGTCGGTATCGAGCTTGTTCGACTAGGAGATTTCGAGAGATCCGGCGATGGGCACCCCTGGAGGCCACGCCGCGATGAGAGAGAGCAACAGTTCAACCTTAGGAGATGTGAGATGGCAGAGACGACAAAGGTCGTCGCGAAGGCAAGGGACCGGGCCGGCAAAGGGGGCGCCCGTTCCAGCCGTCGTGATGGACTGATTCCCGCCGTGATCTACGGCGACAAGCAGCCCCCGGTGATGATCGCGGTCGAGCCGAAATCGATCGAGCGCGAGCTTCACAAGGAAGGCTACTTCAACCACCGGCTCAAGATCGCCGTGGACGGCAAGGACTTCGACGTCCTGCCGCGCGACGTGCAGGTCGATCCGGTGACGGACAAGCCTCTGCATCTCGACTTCCTGCGGATCGGGCCCGGCTCGGTCATCAGCGTGCAGGTCCCCGTCCACTTCAAGAACGAAGCGGCGTCTCCCGGCATCAAGCGCGGCGGCGTGCTGAACGTCGTGCTGCACGAGATCACCGTGCGCACCAAGGCCGACTCGATCCCGGAATATTTCGAGGTCGACCTGACCGGCCTCGAGATCGGTCACTCGGTCCACATGTCGACGCTCGCGATTCCCGAGGGCGTGCGCGTGGTGACCCGCGACAAGAACGCCACCGTGGCGTCGATCGCCGCACCGACCGTGGTGCGCGAAGCGGCGGCCCAGGCGGCGGCCGATGCGGGCGCTCCGGCGGCTGCCGATGCGGCGGCCGCTCCGGCGGCGGGTGCGGCTCCGGCGGCGGGCGCTGCCCCGGCGGCGGGTGCTGCGGCTCCGGCGGCAGGCGGCAAGGCGCCGGCTCCGGCGAAGAAGTAAGCGTTTCCGATGCTCTTGCTGGTCGGCCTCGGCAACCCCGGGCCGCGCTATGCGGGGCATCGGCACAACGTGGGATTCATGGCGGTGGACGAGATCGTCCGCCGCCGTGTCTTCTCTCCCTGGCGCACGCGATTCAACGGCGAGGTGGCCGAGGGACATCTCGGCGGCGAGCGCATCATCGCGCTGAAGCCGATGACCTACATGAACGAATCGAGCAAGGCGGTCGGCGAAGCCGTCCGCATGCTCAAGATCCCGCTCGACCGGGTCGTGGTGTTCCACGACGAGCTCGACATCGCGCCCGGCCGGGTGCGCATGAAGAAGGGCGGCGGTGCCGGCGGCCACAATGGGCTGCGCGACATCGACGCCCATGTCGGCAAGGACTATCGCCGCGTGCGCATCGGCATCGGCCACCCGGGCCACAAGGATCTCGTGCTGCACTGGGTGCTGCGCGACTTCGAGCCGGACGAGCGTGACTCGCGGACCGGCTGGGTACCGAAGGTGCTGGACGCGCTCGCTGAGGAGTCGGCGCTGCTGGTCGAGGGCGGCGCCAGGGGCGACGAGAAATACATGAGCCGGGTGGCGCATCTCGCGCCGCCTCCCGATCTTCCGGCCCGCCTCGATATCAAGGGCGCAGCCAGCAAAGAGTAAAAGATGGGTTTCAATTGCGGAATCGTCGGCCTGCCCAATGTCGGCAAGTCGACCCTGTTCAATGCGCTGACCGCCACGCAGGCGGCGCAGGCGGCCAACTACCCGTTCTGCACCATCGAGCCGAACGTCGGCCGTGTCGCCGTGCCCGATCCGCGCCTCGACAAGCTCGCGGGCATCGCAAGCTCGGCGAAGATCGTGGCGACGCAGCTCGAGTTCGTCGACATCGCGGGCCTGGTGAAGGGCGCCTCGAGGGGCGAAGGACTCGGCAACCAGTTCCTCGGCAACATCCGCGAGGTCGACGCGATCGCCCACGTGCTGCGCTGCTTCGAGGATGGCGACGTCACGCACGTGAGCGGCAAGGTCGATCCGGTGAGCGACGCCGAGGTCGTCGAGACGGAGCTGATGCTGGCGGACCTCGACAGCCTCGAGAAGCGCCTGCCCAACCTCGAGAAGAAGGCCAAGGGCGGCGACAAGGAATCGGCGGCCGAGGTGCCGGTGGTGAAGAAGGCGCTCGAGGCGCTGCGCGACGGCAAGGCCGCCCGCGAAGCCTCGATCACCGACGAGGAGCGCCCGGTCTTCGCCCGCCTGCAGCTCATTACGGCGAAGCCGATGATGTACGTGCTGAACGTCGAGGAAGGCTCGGCCGCCACCGGCAACGCCCACAGCGCCAAGGCCGAAGCCTGGGCCAAGCCGCGCGGCATGCCGTCGGTCGTGATCTCGGCGGCAATCGAGGCCGAGGTGGCGCAGCTGCCGGCCGAGGACCAGGCCGAGTACCTCTCCTCGCTCGGCCTCAAGGAGACCGGTCTCGCCCGCGTCGTGCGTGCGGGCTACGCGTTGCTCGACCTCGTGACCTTCTTCACGGTCGGCCCGAAGGAGGCGCGCGCCTGGACGGTGCGCCGCGAGGCCCGCGCGCCCGAGGCGGCCGGCGTCATCCATACCGACTTCGAGAAGGGCTTCATCCGCGCCGAGACCATCGCCTACGACGACTACGTGACGCTGAACGGCGAAGCCGGCGCCCGCGATGCCGGCAAGCTACGCCTCGAGGGCAAGGACTATCCGGTGAAGGACGGAGACGTCTTCCACTTCCGCTTCAACGTCTAGGCGTCACGACCCGATCACGCCGCCGTCCTTCTTGGTGATCACCAGCACCGAGGGACGCGGTGGCTCGCCGGCCTTGAAGTCGGGCCAACGCGTGGCCGGCGTCTCGAAGGTCGAGCCCTTGCCCTCGCCGGGATGCTGGATCGCCAGGAACAGCGTGCGGTCGTCCGGCGTGAAGATCGGCCCGCAGACCTCGGCTCCCTTGGGAGCGGCGAAGAACTGCCGCGTCAGTGCACGGCCGGGTCCGGCGACATCGCAGGCATAGAGCCCGTCGGCGATGCCCGCAGTCTCGCCTGAATCGGTTGCGATCCAGAGCCGTCCCTTGCTGTCGAAGGCCACGTTGTCCGGACAGGTCAGCCAGCCATCGGCTGACGTGGCCGGGTTGTACTTCGTGCCCTCGTCCTTGGCGGGATCGCCGCCGGCGATGACGATCTCCCAAGTGCCCCCGGTCGAGGCATGGTCGCCGTCCTTGGGCGCGAACTCGAGGATATGGCCGTGGTCGTTCTTGGCTCGCGGGTTGGCGGGATTGACCTGCTCTGGCTTGCGCGCACCGTTGTTGCTGAGGGCCACGTAGACGCGGCCGTTGATCCGGTTCGGTTCGATATCCTCAGGCCGGTCCATCGGCGTCGCTTTCAGGAGGTCGCCGGCACGGCGTGCACCGATCACCACGTCGGCCTGGCTCGTGAAGCCGTTCTCTGCCGTCAGTGGCCCCTGGCCATGCACCAGCGGCAGCCACGTCATCGCACCGCCCTCGTCGAAGCGCGCGACGTAGAGCGTGCCCTCGTCCAGCAGGTCGCGGTTGGCCGCCCGATCGTTCGGGTTCCACGGCTTCGCCGTCACGAACTTGTAGACGTACTCGAAGCGTGAATCGTCGCCCATGTAGCAGACGATCCGCCCATCCTTCGCAACCGCGTGGTGGCAGCCCTCGTGGGCGAAGCGGCCGAGCGCCGTGCGCTTCACCGGCGTCGACTGCGGATCGTAGGGGTCGATCTCGACGATCCAGCCGAAGCGATGCGGCTCGTTCGGCTCCTTCTCGAAGTTGAACCGGTCGAAGTATTTACCCCAGGCATAGGCGATGGTCCGGCCGATCCCATAGCGCTTGGCCAGCGCCTGCTCTGGGTGCTTCGCCTGGTCGCCCGTGAAGTAGAAGTAGAAGTTCTCCTCGCAGGTCAGCCACGTGCCCCACGGCGTCTCGCCGCCGGCGCAGTTGTTGAACATGCCCAGCACTTGCTTGCCGTCGGGATCGGCCGAGGTCTTCATCTTGGCGTCGCCCGCAGCGGGGCCCGCGATGCGCATCGGCGTGTTGGCATCGATGCGGCGCGCGTAGCGGCTGCCGTCGATCACCCTCCACCGCCGGCCCTCGCGCGCGATCTCGAGCACCGCGCCGCCGTGAGCCGCCATCTCCAGCTCCGTCTGCGGCTGGTCAGCGCGCAGGCGCGCGTCGCGGCCTTCGCCGATGCCCGCCAGCATCAGGTTGGAGTTGGTGTATTCGTGGTTCACGACCAGCAGGAAGCGATCGCCAGACGTGCTACCGGCTGGCAGCGGGTGCAGGCCGAGGAAGTCGTTGTTGTAGCCGAACTGGAGCTTCTGCCCCTCGGCCGTCAGCTTGTGCGGATCGAAGGCCGGTGCGCCGGGCAGCATGGGATCGCCCCAGCGGATCAGCACCTGTACTTCGTAGTCGTCCGCCACATGGTGCGTCGGGTCGTTGACGTGCGGCACCTCCTTGAAGGTGAACGACGAGGGCGAACCGCTCTGCGCTCTGGCCGCCGCGCCAGCGATCGCCGCGAGCGCGGTTCCCGCGAGGCCCGCCAGCGCACCTCGGCGCGACAGCCGCCGCTCGATCAGCTGGCCGATCGTAGGCTCCGGCCCCGGATCGCGATCGTCTTCGGAGATATCCATCCCATCCTCGTCTCAGCACATCGCCGTTTCATTTTGGTGTCGGCGACCGTCAGCAAACTGTAGCGCCGGCACTGTAGTCCCCGACCGGTAAACGACCAAACGGGGAGACCCTCACGAACATGCGCACCTCTGCCATCTTCACCGCGACTGCGGTGGCCCTGGCGCTTGCGGCCCACGCCCACGCCCAGACCAAATACCCAGCCACGCTCGAAGGCCACGCCGTCCTGCCGGCCATGACCTTGGTCCCGCCGCCGGCCGACGCGCCGCAGGAATTGCAGATCTCGGGCCGCTACGCCGGTCCGCCGGGCCAGAGGGTCGATACGCCCGAAAGCGTGCCCGCGATGTCGGCCCTGTCCGACAAGTCCGCGCCGCGGCCCACCGGCCTCAGCCTGCCGCTCAAGGGCCAGCCGGTGCAGGGCCTGTCGGGCATCAAGAACCTGAAGGACGGCACCTATCTCACGCTGACCGACAACGGCTTCGGCTCCAAGGCGAACTCGCCCGACGCCATGCTGATGTTCCACGTGCTGAAGCCCGACTGGAAGAGCGGCGCGATCGAGCGGATCGCGACGACCTTCCTCCACGACCCGGACCGCAAGGTGCCGTTCCGCATCGTCAACGAGAACACCCCCAAGCGCTACCTGACCGGCGGCGACTTCGACATCGAATCGATCCAGCCGATCGGCGACACGCTGTGGTTCGGCGACGAGTTTGGGCCGTTCCTGATCAAGACCGACCGCAGCGGCAAGGTCCTGCAGGTCTTCGAGACCAAGGCCGACGGCAAGACCGTTCGCTCGCCCGACCATCCCTCGATGACCCTGCCCGGCGCGCCCGGCGCGGTGAAGTTCGAGGTTCGCCGCAGCAAGGGATTCGAGGGCATGGCGGCCTCGCCCGACGGCAAGTTCCTCTATCCCCTGCTCGAAGGGCCGCTCCTCACCGAGACCGGCGAGATGGAGAGCAAGGACGGCAAGCGCTATCTCCGTATCCTCGAGTTCGACGTCGCCAAGGGCGAGTACACCGGCAAGAGCTTCAAGTACGTGCTCGAGGCGCCGGCCAACTCGATCGGCGACTTCAACCTGATCGACGCCTCGACGGGCCTGATCATCGAGCGCGACGATACTGAGGGTGATGTAGCCCAGGCCTGCACCGAGGGCACGCTGAAGCCCGACTGCTTCAACGTGCCGGCGAAATTCAAGCGCATCTACAAGGTCGACATGGGCCAGGCTGACGCCGACGGCTTCGTCAAGAAGGTGGGCTACATCGACCTGATGGACATCCAGGATCCGAACAAGATGGCCCGCCAGGGCGGCAAGGACGGCAAGCTCACCTTCCCGTTCTTCACCATCGAGAACGTGGACCTGGTCGATGCCGACCACATCATCGTCGGCAATGACAACAACCTGCCCTTCTCGTCCGGCCGCGCGCTGGGCAAGGCCGACGACAACGAGCTGATCCTGCTCAAGGTCACCGACCTCCTGCAGGCGAAGTAGTCGTCAATCGGTGACGTCGAGCGCCACCTTCTCGCGCTTCTTGCGAAGCGCGGGGAGGAGCGGCGCGATCAGCAGCGCCGCCGCCAGCACCAGGCAGGCGAGCGAGATCGGCCGCGTGACGAAGATGTCGAAGGTGCCCGTGCTCAGGATCAGCGACTTGCGCAGGTTGTTCTCGAGCATCGGTCCCAGCACGAAGGCCAACACCAGGGGCGCCGCCTCGTAGCCGAACTTGCGCATCAGGTAGCCCAGCACGCCGGTGCCGATCATGACGAACACGTCGAACACTGCATTGCCCGAGGCGAACACGCCGACGATGCAAAACATCAGGATCAGCGGGAACAGGATCCTGTAGGGCGCCTTGAGCACCTGCACCCACATGCCGATCAGCGGCATGTTGAGGACCAGCAGCATGACGTTGCCGACATACATGCTGGCGATGATGCCCCAGAAGATCTTCGGGTTCTGGCTCATCATCAGCGGTCCCGGCTGCAGGCCATGGATGACGAAGGCGCCGAGCAGCAGCGCCATGATGACGTTGGGCGGGATGCCGAGCGTCATCAGCGGGATGAACGCGCCGCCCGCGGCGGCGTTGTTGGCGGCCTCCGGTCCGGCCACGCCCTCGATCGCCCCCTTGCCGAAGCGTTCCGGCGTCCGCGAGAGCTTCTTCTCGATCGCGTAGGATGCGAAGGAGGAGATGACCGCGCCGCCGCCCGGCAGCACGCCCAGCAGAAAGCCCAGCACCGTGCCGCGTCCGATCGGGCCGACACTGGCCTTCAGGTCCTCGCGCGACGGCAGAAGGCTGCCGATCCGCGACTGCACGATGTCGCGGCGGATCTGCTGCTCGATGTTGGACAGGATTTCGGCCACGCCAAACAGGCCCATGACCACCGGCACAAGGCCGATGCCGTCGACCAACTCCAGCCGGTCGAACGTGAGTCGCGGCATGGCGTTAATCTGGTCGAGGCCGATCAGGCCGATCACCACGCCGACCGCCGCCATCAGCAGCGCCTTGGCCATCGATCCCTGGGTAAGAAAGGACAGGATGGTGAGGCCCAGCACCATCAGGCTGAAATACTCGGGCGGTCCGAACGCGACCGCGACCTTGGCGAGCAACGGCGCCACCAGCATCAGGGCGACA
>SCVT01000383.1 GCA_004296815.1 Reyranella sp.
GCGACGCGCTGCACCTCGTTGCTGAACATGTCGTAGAGGCGTCGCACGCTCGGCAGGTCGTCCGCCTTGGCCGCCCGTTCGACCGCTTCGGCCACCCGGCGCAGGGACGCCGCCCCGATCATGCCCGAGGCGCCCTTCAGCCGGTGTGCGGCGCGCGCGATCACCACGAGGTCGTCGGTGTCGCGAATCTCGCGCTCGGCAACCCGGGCCGTGTCGAGGAACTCGCGCTCGACCTCGGCAAGCGTCGCGGGATCGTCGCCGAACAGCTCGACGAGCTTGTCGCGGTCGTAGGCCTGGGTCATGGGGCGTTGCTCATGTCGTGCGCCCCCGCCGGCGCGTTCTTCAGCCAGACGTCGAGCGTCGCTCTCAACTGCTCGATGCCGATCGGCTTGGTGATGAAGCCGTCCATGCCGGCGACGCGGCTGAGCTCTTCCTGCTCCTCGTGCGTGCTGGCGGTGACCGCCAGGATGGGCATGCGGTCGCGTCCCGCCGCGCTCTCGTCGTGGCGGATGCGCCGCGCCAGCTCGAAGCCGTCCATGGTCGGCATCTGCAGGTCGGCCAGCACCAGGTCGTAGCCGCCCTTGCGCCACAGCAGCAGCGCCTCCTCGCCGCTCGCCGCGACGTCGGTGGAGGCACCGGCGAGCTCGAGCTGGCGGGCCAGGATCTTGCGGTTGACCGAGTTGTCGTCGACCACCAGGACGCGCCCGTTCAGCCGCTCGACCGGCCGCGGCGCGGCCGGTGCGCTCGCGACCACGTCGGTGCGGCCGGCGGCGCGGGCAACGGCGCGCACCAGCGCGTCGCGGCGCCACGGCCGCTTGATGCCGGCCAGCGGCACCTGCGCGTCGGTGCCGGCGACGACGATCGCCGTCGCGCTCGCCACGACGACATCGACCTCCGCGCCGGCGTCGCGCAGGTAGCGCGCGATCGCGGCACTCTCGGCCGGATCGGGCAGCGACAGGAACAGGGAAAGGCCGCCCAGCGGCGGCTCGGCTGCCGCCGCAGCCTGTGGCGGCGCCTCGGCGACCCTGACGGTGACCGAGAAGGTCGATCCCGCGCCCTCCTCGCTCTCGACCGCGACACCGCCCTGCATGGCCTCGGCGAGGCGGCGCACGATCGACAGGCCGAGGCCGGTGCCGCCGAATCGGCGGGTGGTCGAGCTGTCGGCCTGGACGAAGGGCTGGAAGAGTCTCTCGCGCTGCTCCGTCGTGAGGCCGATGCCGGTGTCCGCCACGTTGATACGCAACGCCAGCCCGGCCCCCTCGCCGCCTTCGCGCGCGCGCTCCACCGTCAGGCGGACGGAGCCCTTCTCCGTGAACTTGATGGCGTTGCCCACCAGGTTGAACAGGATCTGCTGCAGGCGCAGCGGATCGCCGATCACGCGCTCAGGGACATCGGGCGCGACGAAGGCCGAAAGCGTGAGGGATTTCTCCGCGGCCTTGGCGGCCAGCGTCTCGGCGGCGCCCTCGACCAGCTCGATGGTCGAGAGCTCGAGCTCCTCGAGGTCGAGGCGGCCGGCCTCGATCTTCGAGAAGTCGAGGATGTCGTCGATGATGCGGAGCAGCGAGGATGCCGAGTAGCGTACCGTGCCCAGCGCCTCGCGCTGCTCGACGGAGAGCTGCGTGCGCTCGAGCACGTCAATCATGCCCAGCACGCCGTTCATCGGCGTCCGGATCTCGTGGCTCATGGTGGCAAGGAAGGTCGACTTGGCCTGGTTGGCCTTCTCCGCCTCGCGCTGGGCGACGAGGGCCGCGTCGCGCGCCAGGCGCGCTTCGTCGTAGGCGATCTGGAGACGGCGGGCGAGGTCTTCCTTCTGGTAGGCGAGCGCGATGTTGTCGTACTGCCAGCGGTGCACGTCGCGCACATAGGCCATGAGATGGCCGACATAGGCGCCGCCCGCGATGCCGACGAGCTGATAGAACGGATCGGCCGAGGTCAGCATCACCAGCAGGAGCGGCGCGGTCGTGGCGACGGCGAACGTGTAGAAAGTCGGCGGATGCGCCGACCGGATCGGCACGGCCGTCGTGATGGTGGCGAGCAGCACGAGACCGAGCAGCATGCGCTGCAGCTCGTAGTCCAGCGACGCCAGCATGAAGCCCGCCCAGCCCCAGCAGGCTCCGGCGAGGAAGGAGAGGCCCGCGAACCACCAGCCCCAGCGCACGACCTCCTCGTCGCCGGGATTGGCGCGGGCGAAGTTGTGCCGCAGGACGTCGAAGCTGACCGTGACCGCGAGATGGGCGACGAACGGGCCGACCAGCTGCATGAGGTCGATCTGCCGCCAGTAGATGGCGGCGATGACCGGCCACAGCACGAAGGAGAAGTAACGGGACTGCGCCGAGCCGTCGAACAGCCGGCGGATCAGCTCGGCACGGACGAAGGCGTCCTGGCCGGCCGGCTGTGTGGCGTCCGTCTGCAGCGACGAAGGATCAGCCGAGAGGATCGTCATGCGGTCTCGCCACGGTCTAGCAACAAGGGGTTGGGACGGCGGCGAACCGCGCGACTAGAGATTGCGATGACATGGTCTCGGGCTGGGAAATCGGCCGGGAGCAAACTGTATCAAAATTATCAAGAAATGGCTATAAATCGTTGAGAAATAGTGGTATTTTGACTGCATTAGAGAACATTTATTTTCGGATCAATAGTCATGCAGCAACCGTCCATTTTGCTGGTCGAGGACGATGCGTTTCAGCGCAAAGCGGCCGAGACCTATCTCATGAACCATGATCTCAAGGTGATCGCCGTCGAGAATGGCGCGCAGATGCGCCGCCAGATCTCGCGCGCCATGCCCGACCTCGTCCTGCTCGACGTGCAGCTCCCCGGCCAGGAGGACGGCTTCGCGCTCGCCCGCTGGCTGCGCGAGAGCAACACGCGGGTCGGCATCATCATGCTGACGGCGGCCGGCGATTCGGTCGACAAGGTGCTCGGCCTCGAGAGCGGCGCCGACGACTATGTCGCCAAGCCCTACGAGCCGCGCGAGCTGCTCGCCCGCTGCAAGAGCGTGCTGCGCCGCTCGGTCAACAAGTCCACCCCGTCGCGCCTCGAGCGCGTGCGCATGGGCGGCCACATGCTCGACCTCGCCAAGCGACAGCTGCTCGACGCCACCAACAACGACGTGCCGCTGACCTCGGGCGAGTTCGACATCCTGAAGACCTTCGCCGAGAACCCCAACCGCCCGCTGTCGCGCGACTGGCTGCTCGAGACGACCAGCCACCGCAGCCGCGACCCGTTCGACCGGGCGATCGATCTCCGCATCACGCGCATACGGCGCAAGATCGAGCCCGCCCCCGAGAAGCCGACGGTGATCCGCACCGTGCGCGGCATCGGCTATATGTTCGTGCCGCCCGCCGAATAGGCGCTATAAAAGCGGGCCCCGGGCGACCGGGGATGGTCGGGGGCCCGTAGTTCAGCGGTTAGAACGAGCCGCTCATAACGGTTATGTCGCAGGTTCGAATCCTGCCGGGCCTACCACCGCCCTTCAGCGCTTCGTCTTCGCCCGCTCGATGGCTTCCGAGATCAGGCGCTGCGCCTCCTCGACGTCGCCCCAGCCGAGCAGCTTGACCCACTTGCCGGGCTCGAGATCCTTGTAGTGGATGAAGAAGTGCTCGATCTGCTGGCGGGTGATCTCGGGCAGGTCGGTGTAGGTCCTGATCTTGACGTAGCGCTGCGTCAGCTTGGGCGAGGGCACGGCGATGATCTTCTCGTCGCCGCCGCCATCGTCCTCCATGCGCAGCACGCCGATCGGCCGCACGTTGATGATGGCGCCGGGAATGATCGGGCGCGTGTTGGCCACAAGCACGTCGATCGGGTCGCCGTCGTCGCTGAGCGTGTGCGGCACGAAACCGTAGTTCCCCGGGTAGCGCATCGGCGTGTAGAGGAAGCGGTCGACGACCAGCGTGCCCGCCGCCTTGTCCATCTCGTACTTGATGGGCTCGCCGCCGATCGGCACCTCGATGATCGTGTTCACGTCTTCGGGCGGGTTATGGCCGATCTTGATGGCGTCGAGGTTCATGGCCCGATCCTGACGGAAGGCGGCCGAAAGCTCAAAAAGAAACCGGCGGCCCTCGCGGGCCGCCGGTCCTTCACGTTCCGTGCGAGGACGATCAGTCGTCCTTGTAGATGTCGCGGTCCTTGGTCTCGGGCACGAACAGCAGGCCGAGGATGAAGGTCATCACCGCCACCACGATCGGGTACCAGAGGCCGGAGTAGATA
Organism: Reyranella sp.; assembly: GCA_004296815.1. Classification (GTDB taxonomy): domain Bacteria; phylum Pseudomonadota; class Alphaproteobacteria; order Reyranellales; family Reyranellaceae; genus Reyranella. Next base: position 4,207 of record SCVT01000383.1, read on the forward strand.
TCGCCGGTCGCCGCCACGATGGCGAAGGCGGTCGGTGGCAGGAAGCCGCCGAACCAGCCGTTGCCGATGTGGTACGGCAGCGACATGCCGGAGTAGCGGATGCGGGTCGGGAAGAGCTCGACCAGCATGGCCGCGATCGGGCCATAGACCATCGTCACGTAGAGCACGAGGATCGTCAGGATGCCGATGACCAGCGGCAGGTTGACCTTCGCCTTGTCGGCCGCGGCCGGATAGCCGGCAGCGCGGATCGCAGCGGTCGCCTCGGTGACGAACGCCCGCTCCTTGGCGGCACCCTCGGCGCCGGCCTTGCCCTTGTCGAACGACATCACGACCTTGTCGCCGATCTTGATCTGCGCCGGCGTTCCCGCCGGGGCAGCCTGGTTGGAGTAGTTCACCGAGTTGCGCGCGAGGAACGACTTGGCGATGTCGCACGAGGTGGTGAACGACGCCGTTCCGGTCGGATTGAACTGGAACGAGCACTCCTTCGGATCGGCGACGACCGTCACCGGCGCCGACTTGATGGCCTGCTGCAGGGCGGGATTGACCGCGTTGGTCAGCGCCTGGAACAGCGGGAAGTAGGTGACCGCCGCGAGCAGGCAGCCCGCGAGGATGATCGGCTTGCGGCCGATCTTGTCCGACAGCCAGCCGAAGAAGATGAAGAACGGCGTGCCGATCGCGAGCGAGGCCGCGATCACGATGTTGGACGTCGTCGCATCGAGCTTCAGCGTCTGGGTGAGGAAGAACAGGGCGTAGAACTGGCCCGTGTACCACACCACCGCCTGGCCGGCGGTGCCGCCGAGCAGGGCGAAGAGCGCGATCTTGGCGTTCTTCCAGGTGCCGAAGGCCTCGCGCAGCGGGGTCTTCGAGCCCTTGCCTTCCGCCTTGATGCGGGCGAAGGCCGGCGACTCCTGGAGCTGCAGTCGGATCCAGATCGACACCGCGAGCAGGATGATCGACAGCAGGAACGGGATGCGCCAGCCCCACGCCGCGAAGGCCTCGGGGCTCATCGAGAGGCGCAGGCCCAGGATGACCAGCAGCGAGAGGAACAGGCCGACGGTGGCCGTCGTCTGGATCCACGAGGTGTAGAAGCCACGGCGATCGCGCGGCGCGTGCTCGGCGACGTAGGTGGCGGCACCGCCGTACTCGCCGCCCAGCGCCAGGCCCTGGAGCAGGCGGCAGGCGATGAACAGGATGGGAGCCGCGATGCCGATCGAAGCGTAGCCCGGCAGCAGA
>SCVT01000384.1 GCA_004296815.1 Reyranella sp.
GCGGCCGCCAGCGCATGGCAGTAGGTGCCGACCTGGATGCCGGCCAGGGTCGCGAAGCCGGCGGCCTTGCCCTGGCTCGCGCTGCGCGAGGCGATCAGCAGCATGTCGGGACCGGGCGTCGCGGTCAGCGCGAGGCACGCCGTCGAAAAGAGAAGGAGGGTCGCGAGGTCGGGCATCAGAGGATCTGGAAGACTTCGTAGACCGGGCCGGTGGGCTCGCGGCGGCCGGTCGAGACGCAGACGATGCGGTTGAGGAACCGGTACTTCTCCGACGCCGTCTCGAACCACGGCGTCGCGCGGAAGTAATACTGGCTGGGATCGACTTTCTCGCCCTTGTTGAGCTGCTCGATCACCCAGGCGGGCCCGTGCCGCATGCCGCGATAGCTCATGTAGACGAGGTGACCATCGTCGGTCTTGAGGGTGAGCCGCACGTCGAGTTGCAGGATGCCGTCGCGCCGCAGCAGCAGCCAGTCGCCGGCCGGCGACGGCAGCACGGTGCCCTTCAGCTCCTCGCCCTCGAACGTGCCGCCGGTCACGGTGGCGATACGGCGGCGGCCATAGGGCGTCTCGCCGATATCCGTGAAGTTCGGATCGACGTTCAGGGTCAGCGTGAAGAGATGGGCGGAACGGAGCGTCGGTTCGGTCATCTTGTCCTCAAATCTTGGCGGCGCGGCCTTCCCAGTAGGGGGCGCGCAGTTCACGCTTCATGATCTTGCCGATGGTGCTGCGCGGAAGCGAGTCGCGGAATTCCACAGCCACCAGCCGTTGGGTCTTGCTGAGCTGGCCGTTGGCCCACTCGCGCACCTCATCCTCCGTGATTGCGGCACCCTCGCGATGCACGCAGAGCGCCATGGGCGATTCGCCCCACTGATCGCTCGGCACGCCGATCACGGCGACGTCGATCACGTCGGGATGCTTCAACAAAAGCACCTCGATGTCGGCGGCATAGACGTTGAAGCCGCCGGAGATGATCATGTCCTTCTTGCGGTCGAGCAGGACCAGGAAGCCGTCCTCGTCGAGCTTGCCCATGTCGCCCGACTTGAAGAACAGGCGGCCGTCCTTGTCGTGCCAGAAGAGCTCGCGCGTCTTGTCATCCTGCTTGTAGTAGCCCTTCATCATCATCTCGGCGCGGCCGGCGATCTCGCCGACCGCGCCTTGCGGCAGCTCCATGCCCTGCTCGTCGAGGATCCGGAGCTCGACGCCGAAGCCCGGCAGTCCCACCGTGTGCAGCTTGGTCGGGTGCAGGTTGGCCTCGAGCATGCAACTCCCGCCACCCTCGGTGAGGCCGTAGATCTCGATCAGCCGACCCGGCCAGCGCTTCACCGCGTCGGCCTTGATGTGGGCGCGCAGCGGCGCGCTGGTCGAGAGCTTCGCCTTGAAGGAGCCGAGGTCGTACTTGTCGAAATCGGGATGCGCGAGGATGCGCTGGTACTGGACCGGCACCAGCATGGCATGCGTCGCCCGCTCAGCCTGCGAAAGCTCCAGGAACTTCACGACGTCCGACTTGCGCATCAGGACCGAGGTGCCGCCCACGCCGACTGTCGCTAGCAACGCCACCAGGGTCGTGTTCGAGTAGAGCGGCGTCGAGACGATCGAGACCGTATCGGGCCCGTAATCGAAGGCCGGGAAGCGCGCCGGAAGCTGGCTACGCAGCGCGTGCGAGTGCAGGATACCCTTGGGCAAGCCGGTCGTGCCCGAGCTGTAGATGATGTTGAAGTCGTCGAGCGGCTGGATCGGTGCGGAGAACGGCGCATCGCTCGCCGTCGCCAGCCACGCCTCGAAACCCTGCCAGCCCGGCCGCACGAAATCGTAGGCGATGCGGCCGCCGGCGATCAGCTTGCCGAGCCGCGTCTCGTAGGGCTCGACCAGCGCGCGGTACTGGTCCGACAGGAACAGAGATCGGAAGAGC
>SCVT01000385.1 GCA_004296815.1 Reyranella sp.
TACGCACGACGATCCGGCTGCCGGCGATTCGCCGGCTGGCGGCGTTGCTGCTGGCCGCGACGGCGCTGACGCCGGTCGACGCGCTCGCGCAGACCACGACCTGGATCGGCGGCACCAGCAACTTCAACGACAGCGCCAACTGGTCGAACGGAACGCCGGCCCTTGGCACGGTCGCGGCGTTCGGCGGCACGGGCGCGACCAATATCGTCACGATCGGCCAGAGCGACACGTCGGGCCTGACGTTCAACGCCGGGGCCAGCGCCTACACCATCACCACCGGCGGCAACTTCAACATCTGGGACGGCGGGATCGTCAACAACTCGGGCCAGACCCAAACGATCAACGTCGGCACGGCGATGACGGCCGGCGGCACCCTGACGTTCAACAGCAGCAGCGCCGGCAACGCGACCATCAACGCGGTCGGCGGCAACGTCCAGCTCTCGGGCACCTCCGACCTCGGCACCGCGAGCGTCACCATCGGGTCGGGCCGCACGTTGTCGATCCAGACCTCGCAGGGCAGCACCAGCCAGGCGCGGGTGCATCTAGAAGCCGGCTCGAACCTGGCGGTCACCCGGGGTGGCGAGTACACGACCACGATCGGGACCCTCAAGGGGGCGGGCATCGTCACCTTCGCCCAATCGTTCTTCAACCCGACGACGAGCGGGCTGGCGGTTGGCAACGGCAACGAAAGCTTCACCTTCGACGGCACGGTGATCAGCGACACGGCGGTCGCTCCCGGCGGCCCCGCCATCGGCCTGGCCAAGGTCGGCACCGGCACGCTCACCCTGACCGGGACCAACAGCGCCGTCTTCGTCGTCGAGCAGGGCACCGTCCACGCCGCCAGCACCGCCTCGCTGGCGGACAGCGTGTTCGCCGTCAACAGCGGGGCCACCTTCAGCATCGGCGGCAACCAGTCGGTGCGGATGCTGACGCAGAATACGAGCAGCGGCGGCGCGGTCGACATCGGCGCCAACACGCTCTCGATCGTCGGTGGTTCGTTTGCCAATATCTACAAGGGCGACATCGTCGGCACCGGCTCGGTGACCTTCGGCGCCGGCGCCATCGCCGGCTTCGACCTCGGGCCCTTCCAGCAGCTGAGCTACACCGGCGGCACCACGATCACGGGCGGCGCCCAGGTGGCGCTGGGCACCGGCACGAGCTTCGCGCACACCGGGAAGCTCGACCTCGACCACGGCACGCTCGTCGTCGGCGGCGTCCTGATCCAGAGCGAGCTCAAGGGCGGGTCGGTGCCCGCCAGCACGTCGCTGCAGGCCGGCGAGCTCATCCTCAACCAGAGCACCAGTTCGACCTACAACGGCTCGCTGTCGCTCGGCGCGCTCACGCTGAACGGTTCGACCACCGGCCATCTCACCCTGGGCGGCAACCTCGACAACGTCCACGGCGTCACCATCAACGACGGCCGCATCACCGTGTCGGGCACGTCGCTGTCGACGAGCCTCACGATGGACGGCGGCCGGCTCACCGCCCAGAACGCCAACGTCACGCTGTCCGACCTCAACGGCAACGGCAGCTCGGCGATCAACATCAACGATTCCACGGTCACGGCGAACCTCGACCAGACCCGGACCTACTACGGCACCCTCTCGGGCAGCGGCACCGCCAACTTCGTGAAGTCGGGCACCGGCACGCTGACCCTGAGCGGCGCCAGCTCGGGCGGTTACACCACGACGGTGAACAGCGGCACGCTGCAGGGCGACACGAACTCGCTGGTCGGCCCGATCGTCAACAACGCCACCGTCATCTTCAACCAGGCGGCCACCGGAACCTATGCCGGCGCGCTGTCGGGCAGCGGCACGACGATCAAGAGCGGTACCGGCACGGTGACGCTCGGCAACGCCAACAACACTTTCGCCGGCACATGGTCCATCCAGGAAGGCACGCTGCAGGCCGGCGCCGCGAACACGCTGGGCAGCAGCTCGCGGGTCGAGTTCGGTACCGCCACCGGCATCTCCACCTCCCTGAGGCTGAACGGCTTCGATCAAACCATCGCCGGCTTGTCAGGCGGCGCCGGCTTGGGAATCACCGCCGTCGATCTCGGCTCGGGGAGCCTGACCGTCAACCAGGCGACCGACGCGACGTTCGCGGGAATGATCACCGGCACCACGGGCTCGTTCACCAAGTCGGGCGCCGGCAAGCTCACAGTGAGCCTGGGATGGATCAACACAACCGGCACGGCGACGGTGAGCGGCGGCACGCTTCAGCTTGATTGGGGAAGCGCGGCCTTCGGCGGCGCCGTGTCGGTGGCCAGCGGTGCCACGCTCGCCGCCGTTGCGGACGGCGCCCATATATCGGTCGCCGGGGCCCTGACGACGCAAGCCGGCAGCATCATCCAGCTCGGGACAGACACCTACACGACTCTCTCGCTCGCGGGCGGCGGCGTCGTGGGCGGCACGATCCAGGGCGGAGGCCTCTACGCGAACTTCAACAAGCTCGGCAACAACACGCTCCTGATCGACGGCACCGTGAACATCGGGAACGTCGTCAAGCTGCAGGCCGGCACGATCCGGCTCGGCGCTGGCGGCTCCTTCACCTCCACCGCCCCCCAGTTCGACATGTCGGCGGGCACCGTCTTCGATCTCAACGGCCGCAACGCGACCATAGGCATGCTGAACGGCAGCGGCGAGGTGAAGCTCGGCACCGGCACGTTGACCATGGTCGGTGGCCATCCCAGCGCCACAGACTTCTACGGCACGATCACGGGGGCGGGCGGGCTGGTCTACGACACCAGCATGCATCACATCAATCAGATCTACGGAACGCTCAGCCACACCGGTGGCACGAGCCTCACCGATGAGTCCAAGGTCGTCGTCAACGCCGGGGGCGCCATGACGGGCGGCGGCTCGATGGCGCTGACGGGGACCAGCCAGCTCACCCTCGACAACGGCCAGGTGACGCAATACTCGACCCTGAACGGCACGTCGCAAACGCAGATCACGGTCGGCACCGGCAGCACGCTCGCGACCTCGGGTGGCGGCACCTTCTCGGGCGCCCTGGGCGGCGCCGGCAACCTCACGGTGAACGGCGCGGGGACACTCGTGCTGGGCGGGACGGCGAGCCACACCGGCACGACGACGGTCAGCGACAACGGCATCCTCGAGCTCAACGCGACCGGCAGCCTGACCGGCGGCGGCGCGATGGTGCTGGCGAGCGGCGGCCAGCT
>SCVT01000386.1 GCA_004296815.1 Reyranella sp.
TCGACCGACATCACCTTCTATGTCGGCTGGTATGGCGGCACAGGCGCGGAAGAGACGCCCGACACGCTCAAGGTCGCGAGCGACAAGCCGAACTACGCGCCAGGCGAGAACGCTCGCCTGCGCATCGAGGCGCCGTTCGCGGGCGAGGCGCTGATCGCCATCGCCACCGACCGCATCGTCGACACGCGACCGGTGCAGGTCCCGGCCGGCGGCACCACGGTCGAGATCCCGGTGAAGGCCGAATGGGGCGCCGGCGCCTACGCGCTCGTGACCGCGTGGCGCCCGCTCGCCGCGCCGGCCGAGCGCATGCCCACCCGCGCCATCGGCGCGGTCTGGCTCGGCCTCAATCCGGCGTTGCGTACGCTCGCGGTCCAGATCGGCACGCCCGAGAAGATCACGCCGCGGCAGAAGATCGAGGTTCCGGTCAAGGTCTCCAACCTGGCTGGCGGCGAGGCGTTCGTCACGCTGGCCGCTGTCGACGAAGGCATCCTTCAGCTCACCCGCTACCGCACGCCGAAGCCCGCCGACTACTATTTCGGCAAACGCGCCCTGGGCGTCGCCATGCGCGACGACTATGGCCGCCTGCTCGACACACGGGCAGACGATCTCGGCCGTATCCGGACCGGCGGCGATGCCGGCGACATCGGCGGGCTCGACGTCGTGCCGACGCGCACGGTCGCGCTGTTCAGCGGCCCGGTGAAGCTCGACGACAAGGGCGAGGCCAGGATCACCCTCGACATCCCCGACTTCGTCGGCCAGCTCCGCCTGATGGCGGTGGCCTACGAGAAGAGCCGCGTCGGCTCCGCCGAACAGAGGCTGTTCGTGCGCGATGCCGTCACCGCCGACGTCGTGCTGCCGCGCTTCCTCGCGCCGAAGGACGTCGGTCGCGTGGCGCTTTCGCTGCACAATGTCGACGGCCAGGCCGGCGACTACCGCGTGACGCTCGAGGCGACCGGCTCCGTCGCTCTGGAACGCCCCGTCGCGGAGACCAAGCGCCTCGCAGCCAACCAGCGCGAGCTGATGACCTGGCCGCTGCAGGCCGGCGAGGCCGGCTTCGGCAAGGTCGCCGTCTCGGTCCAGGGTCCGGGCAACTTCAACGTCCGCCGCGAATGGGACATCCAGGTGCGCTCGGCGCAGACGCCGTCGGCGGTCGACACGGTCGCGCGCCTGGGCGCCGGCAACGAGGCCACCGTCGACCGCAACGTGACGGCAGGCTTCGCTCCCGGCACCGCCCAGGTCAGCGCCTCGCTGACCCGCATCCCCGGCATCGACGTCGCGGCCCTGCTGCGCGCGCTCGACAAGTACCCCTATGGCTGCGTCGAGCAGACGACCAGCCGCGCCATGCCGCTCCTCTACTACAACGACGTCGCACTGCTGGGGTACGGGCCGACCGACCCGCGCATCAACGACCGCGTGCAGGATGCGGTCTACCGCATCGTCGACATGCAGCTCGGCGACGGCGCGTTCGGCATGTGGGGCCCCTACTCCTCCCCTGCCGCCGAGTGGCTGCAGACCTATGTGCTCGACTTCCTGGTGCGCGCGAACGCGCAGCAGATGGTCGTGCCGTCGGCCTCCCTGCAGCGCGGTCTCACCTGGCTGAACCGCTCGGCCGACAAGTTCTCGCCGAACGCGCAGGCCTATGCCTGGTACGTGCTGGCCAAGGCGGGCTTCGCCGATCCCGGCCGCATCCGGTACTTCCAGGACACGAAGGCGGCCGAGATGAAGGGTGGCGCCGCCTGGGCGATGCTGGCCGCGGCGCTGAACCAGGTGGGCGAGCCCGGCCGCGCACGGCTGGCTTTCGCCACGGCGCGCCAGAAGATCGACGAGCGCGACCCGGCCGACTACTACGGCTCGCCGCTGCGCAACCGCGCCGCGCTGATCACGCTCGCCGTCGAGGCGGGAGGCCGCGAGGCCCTCACCGAGGTGACCAGCCTGGTCGGCGAGCGGCTCGCCGCCTCGATCGACACCACGACCACCCAGGAGCAGGCGTGGCTGGTGCTGGCCGCGCGGGCGATGAGCGGCAGCGGCGAACTCGTCTACTCGGTCGACGGCCAGCAGCGTCGCGCATCGGCCGAGCCCGTCGTGATCAATCCCGACGCCGCCACGCTCGCGCGCGGCCTGCGCCTGAAGAACGATACCGACCGTCCGATCTGGATGCAGGTGACGGCGCGTGGCGTGCCCACCGATCCCCTGCCCGCCGCCCGGGCAGGCCTCAGCGTGGAGCGCGAGTACCTGACGCTCGGCGGCCGTCCGGCTGAGCTCGACAAGGTACGCCAGAACGACCGGCTGATCGTCTCGATCTCCGGCCGCAACCTCGAAGGCGGCTACCACGAGGTGGCGCTGCTCGACCTGCTGCCGGCCGGCTTCGAGATCGAATCGGTACTGAACGAGGAGACCGTGAAGTCCTTCCCGTTCCTGTCCAAGCTCACCGAGACCCGCATTGCGGAGGCGCGTGACGACCGCTTCTTCGCGGCGCTCAATCTCGGGATCCGCCCCTATCGCATGTGGTGGGACGCCGAGGGCAAGTACGGCAACTCCTACCACGTGGCCTATATCGTGCGGGCCGTGACGCCGGGCTCCTTCACGCTGCCCGCGACCAACGTGTCGGACATGTACGCCCCGCGCGTCCATGGCCGCACCACGATGGGCCGCGTGAGCATCGCGCCGGCGGCGCGCTGACGTGACACTGCGCCGCCTCCTGGTCGGCCTTGCGGTCGCCGCCACGGGTCTGGCAGCGACGGGCCTGGCGCTCGATCGCCTCTTCCCGCCCGACCTGTCGCGCTACCAGGACAGGTCGGCGGAGATCGTCGATGCCAACGGCCGGCTGCTGCGCGCCTTCACCACCGCCGACGGCAAGTGGCGGCTCAAGACCGGCGTCGATGACGTCGACCCGCTCTATCTCGCGCTCCTCAAGGCCTACGAGGATCGCCGCTTCGACCTGCACTGGGGCGTCGACCCGCTGGCCGCGGTGCGCGCCGCCCACCAGCTTGCGGAGCGCGGTCGCATCGTCTCGGGTGCTTCGACACTCTCCATGCAGGCCGCCCGCCTGCTCGAACCGAGACCGCGCAGCTTCACCACGAAACTGATCCAGTCGGCGCGCGCCCTGCAGCTCGAATGGCGCTATTCCAAGCGCGAGGTGCTGGCGATCTATCTCACGCTCGCCCCGATGGGCGGCAACCTCGAAGGCGTGCGCGCCGCCTCGCTCGCCTATTTCGGCAAGGAGCCGCGCCAGCTCTCGGCCGCCGAAGCCGCCCTGCTCGTGGCGATCCCGCAATCGCCCGAGCGCCGCCGCCCCGACCGTGCCGCGGTGAAGGCACAGTCGGCCCGCGACCGCGTGCTGGAGCGCGGCTTCGAGCACGGCATCATCGACCGGCCGCTGCTCGTCCTGGCGCAGAGCCGTCCCGCGCCCGACCGGCGGCTCGCCATGCCGATGCAGGCGCCGCATCTCTCGGCATTCCTGGCCGCGCAGGCACCGGGCGCGATCGTGCCGACCACGGTCCGCTACGAGCTGCAGGCCTCGATCGCCCAGCTCGCGCGCGAGGAGCGCCGCCAGTTCGCCGACCTCGCGCAGGTCGCGATCGTGGCCGTGGACAACCGCACCGGCACGGTCGTGGCCTGGCACGGCGGCGACGATTTCTTCGGGCGCGCCGGCCAGGTCGATCTCGTGCGCGCCCGCCGCTCGCCGGGCTCGACGCTGAAGCCGCTGATCTACGCCATGGCGTTCGACGACCGCGCGCTCCATCCCGAGACGCTGGTCGAGGATGTGCCGGTCCGCTTCCGCGAGTGGCTGCCGCGCAACTTCGACCGAGACCACCAGGGATCGGTCACCGTGCGCCGCGCGCTGCAGCAGTCGCTGAACGTGCCGGCCGTGCTGGCGCTGGAGAAGGTCGGCCCGCAGCGCTTCCTCGCCACCCTGCGCACAGCCGGCGCCCACCCCGGCTTGCCGACGGGCGACGACGGAAATTCGCTGGGTGTGGCGCTCGGCAGCGCCACCCTCTCGGCTCTCGAGATGGCTGGTCTCTATTCCGGGCTCGCCAATGGCGGGCGCTTTGCGCCACCGCAGGTGCGCCGCGACCAGCCACCACCCGAGACGGTGCAGCTCATCGGCCCGGCCGCCGCATGGTACGTCGCGGACGTGCTGGCCGAGGCGCCCCTGCCCGAGGGTTTCGCGTCGCTGCCGGTGGCGCTGCGCGAGCGACGCATCGCGTTCAAGACCGGCACGTCGGCGGGCTTCCGCGACGCCTGGGCCGCGGGCTACAGCGCCAACTGGACGGTCGTGGTCTGGGTCGGCCATGCCGACGGCACGTCGCGCCCGGGCCAGCTCGGCCGGCTCTCCGCACTGCCGATCCTGTTCAAGGCGTTCGGCCGCCTGCCCGGCGAGGACAATCGCGCGAAGCCCGCGCCGGTCGATGCGTTGCGTGTCGCCTCCCATCGCGACCTGCCGCCGCGCATGCGCACGATGGGCCCGAGCGGCGCAACCAGCGGCGCGCCACGTATCGCCTATCCGCCGCCCGACGCCCGTATCGAGCTGGGCGCCACCGAAGCCGTCACGCTCAACGCCTTGGGCGGCACCGGCCGCCTGCGCTGGCTGGTCGATGGAAGGCCGCTCGACGGCTCCCGGTGGACGCCCGAGGGCGCCGGCGTCGCCCGCCTCGCGGTCGTCGACGAGGCCGGTCGCTCCAGCGCGGTCACCGTCCGCATCGATCGGCGCTGACCTCAGAACGCCAGCGCAAGCCCGACCGACAGCAGCAACGCCACGGCAAAGACGATGTTGATCGCGCGATTGCTGCGCGGGTCGCGGAAGAAGCGCGTGAGCGCCGCGCCGGCGAGCAGCCAGGCGATGTTCACCACGGCGATCACCGCCGTCAGCACGACGAGCTTCAGCCCCACGTCGAGCGCGAGCTTTCCCGGCACCAGCGCGAAGCCCGAGTAGAGCGCGGCCATCGCGGCATAGCCCTTGGGATTGACCAGC
>SCVT01000387.1 GCA_004296815.1 Reyranella sp.
CCTTGGTCGCGCCCAGGTTCTCGGCCGCCTCCTCGAGCGACACCGAGATCTGCTGCAGGGCGGCGTAGGCCGCGCGGAGCGCATAGGGCAGGCGGCGGATGGCGATCGCCAGCACGATCACGATCCACAGGGCCGCGAGCGGCGTGCCGTCCGGCAGCTTCACGCCGTAGAAGGCGCGGAGATAGCCGATGCCGAGCACGACGCCCGGCACCGCGAGCGCCGCACTCGCCGCCCAGTCGAGCCACTGACGGCCCGGCAGCTTGGTGCGCAGCACCAGGTAGGCGATGGCGCCGCCGATCACGACGTCGATGGCGGCGGCGAGGCCGGAATAGAGCAGCGTGTTCTTGATGTAGACCGAGCTGTCACCCAGCACGCGGGTGTAGTGGGCCAACGTGTAGCCGTCGGGCAGGGGGCTGAACGACCAGACGGTGGCGAAGGACAGCAGCACGAGCCCGACATGCGGCGCCAGCACGAGCACCAGGATCAGGATCACCACGAAGTAGGCGATGGCCGCCTGGCGCGGGCCGAGTTGCCGCCGGGCGAGGCCGCCGCCGCCGCGCTGGGTCGTGGCGTAGTCCTTGCCCTTCATGACCAGCGCCGTCGCCCACATGGTGGCGACCGCGACCAGGATCAGCACCACCGAGATCACGTAGCCCATCGGATCGTCGATGCCGATCGAGGTGATGCGCAGGTAGGCCTGAGGTGCCAGCATCTCCTTGACGTTGAGCAGCAGTGGCGTTGCCACGTCGTCGAACACCTTCACGAAGACGAGGCTGGCGCCTGCGATGTAGCCGGGCAACGCCAGCGGCAAGGCGATGCGGCGGAACAGTCGGATGCCGTGGGCGCCGAGATTCTGCGCGGCCTCCTCCATGCTGCGGTCGATGTTGCGCAGCGCTGCCGAGAGGTTGACCAGAATGAACGGAAAGTAGTGGATCGCCTGCAGGAAGATGACGCCGTTCAGCCCTTCCATGAAGCCGATCTTGAAGTCGAACCATTCGTCGAGCAGCAGGTTGACCGAGCCGTTGCGGCCGAACAGGAGCTGCATGGCCACGGCGCCGACGAAGGGCGGCATGATCAGGGGCAGGAAGCCCAGCGTCTGCACCAGCATGGCGCCGCGGAATTCGAAGCGCGTCGTGAGATAGGCGAGCGGCAGAGCGAGCGCCGACGACCACACGACCGTCATCGCCGAGACGTAGACCGAGTTCCAGAACGAGCGGACGAACAGCTCGGTGCGCGCGAAATCGACGAAGTTGATCAGCGTCAGCGCGCCGCCGCCCTTTTCGGTGAAGGCGACGTAGACCACCGTCGCCACCGGCACGACCAGGAACACCCCGAGAAAGAGGGCGATGGCCAGCGCGAGAGCGATCTGGCCGGGCGAGCGTGCCGTCAACGCCGACGCTTCACCGCGCGAGCTTCAGCGCCTCGTCGGCCTTGGCCTTGGCGGCGGCGTACTTCTCCTTGGCGAAGGCCGCCCATTGCTGCTCGAGCTCGGCCTGGCGGGAGGATTTCTCCTTGGCGCCCGTGAAGGCCGCCTTGATCTCGGCCGAGGCGGCCTGCGTCTCGGTGATCGGCATGGCGGCGATCAGGTCGCGCGCTTCCTTCACCAGCGCGCGGGCCTGCGCGTTGTCCTTCTTCGTCAGGGCCGCCTCGACCTCGTGCAGGGTCTTGGTGACGGCCTTCAGGGGCTCGAGCTGGAAGGTGATGAGCTGGTCGAACAGCGTGTCGACGGCGGCCGTGCGGCTCTCCGAGAGTTCGGCGTTGAAGGTCAGCAGGCCCTGCAGGTTCTTGTCCTTGAACGGGTTGGGATAGTCGGCCGGCGCCTTGGCATAGGTCTCGGGCCGCACCGGCAGGCGGCGGATCGTGGGCTCCAGCAGCACTTCCTGGCCGGCGGGCGACAGCAGGAACTCGATGAAGGCCTCGGCGCCGGCCTTGTTCGGGGCGTTCGCGACGACGCCGACATTGGCCGGCACCAGCGTCGTCACCGACGGGTAGACGAACTTCACCGGGAAGCCCGCGCCTTGGGAGGAGAAGGCGAAGAAGTCGATGACGATGCCATAGCCGACCTGTCCCGAGTTCACCGCCTCGGGCACGCCGAAGGAGCGGTCGGTCACGGTGCGCAGGTTGCCCGCGATGTCCTTGGTCGTGCCCCAGCCTTTGCCCCAGCCCTCGCCCTGCAGGATCGTCTCGATGGTGAGATGCGTCGTGCCCGAGCGCGACGGCGCCGAGATCGAGATGTGGTCGAAGTACGGCGCCTGCGCGAGGTCCTGCCATTCCTTGGGCGTCGGCAGCTTGTTTGCCCGGACATAGCGCTCGTTCCACATGATGCCGTAGCCCGAGGCGGCGAAGCCGGAATAGAAGCCGTCCTTGTCGTTGACCGGATACGAGCCGACCTTCTCGGCGATCCCCGCTGCCTTGGGCTTGTACGGGCTCAGCAGCTTCTTGCCCTTCAGCACCTCGAACGCGTCGGGTGCAGAGGCCCAGAACAGGTCGACCTGGTTGTTGCCCTTGGTCTCCTCGATGAACTTCACGCCGGCATTGGTGTTGCGGTTCTGCACTTCCAGCGTGGCGCCCAGAACCGCCTTCTCGAAGGCCTTCTTGATCGGGTCGGTCACGTCTTTGGAGAACGAGGTGACGACCGTGACCTTGCCGGTCTGCGCGAAGGCCACGCCGGAAGCGAGAACCAGGGCGATCGTGAGGGCGGAACGGCGGAACATGGCGTTTCTCTCCTGCGGATTATTCAGGCCGCTTCGATGAAGCTGTCGAGGACCTTCTTGGGGCCGGCCTTCTCGAACTCGATGTCGAGCTTGTTGCCGTCCACGGCGACGATGCGGCCGTAGCCGAACTTCTGGTGGAAGACGCGCTGGCCGATGCTGAGGTCGACCTTGTCGCCCTGCACGGCACGGCGGTCGTCGGCGGTCTCGTCGCGCCAGCGTGTGCGCCGGCCGCCGGGCACGCCGAGACTCTCGTAGTCGAAGCCGCTGGCCTGCTCGCGCAGGCCGCCGTGATGGCCGGCGGAATAGGTGGCGTAGAGGCCGGCGTCGCTCGACTCGGCCAGCTGCTCGGTCGGCAGTTCGCGCAGGAAGCGCGAGGGGATGGCGGCTTGCCACTGGTTGAAGACACGCCGGTTGGCGGCGAAGGAGACGTAGGCTCGCTTGCGCGCGCGCGTCAGCCCGACATAGGCCAGCCGCCGCTCTTCCTCGAGGCCCGCGAGCCCCTTGTCGTCGAGCGCGCGCTGGTTGGGAAACAGGCCTTCCTCCCAGCCGGGCAGGAAGACCGTGTCGAACTCCAGTCCCTTGGCGGCATGAAGCGTCATCACGCTCACCATGTCGGTGTCGCTGCGGTCGGCCATGTCGGTCAGCAGGGCGACGTGCTCGAGGAAGGCCGGCAGCGAGTCGAACTCCTGCAGGGCGTTGGTCAGCTCCTTGAGGTTCTCCAGCCGGCCCTCGGCCTCGGGCGAACGGTCGATCCTCAGCATGTCGGTGTAGCCCGACTCGTCCAGCATGGTTTCGACCACCTCGACATGGTTCATGCCGTCGAGCATGGCGCGCCAGCGCTCGAAATTGCGGATCAGGTCGCCCAGCGACTTGCGCGGGCGCGCCTTCAGCTCGTCGGTCTCGAGCGCCCGCCGCGTCGCCTCGAACAGCGAGACCTTCTGGGTGCGCTGGACGAGGCGCAGTGTGCGCAGCGCCGACTCGCCCAGGCCCCGGCGCGGCGTGTTGTAGATGCGCTCGAAGGCGAGATCGTCGTCGTGCTGGACCGTCACGCGACAGTAGGCCAGCGCGTCGCGGATCTC
>SCVT01000388.1 GCA_004296815.1 Reyranella sp.
CGTCCGGCTTGCGCAACTTCAGGTACCGTTCGACGTTTCCGATCCGCAGCCGGACGTGCTGTGCCTGCAGGAGACCAAGAGTCCCGACGAATTCTTCCCTCATGCCGCCTTCGAGAAGCTGGGCTACGTCCATCGCCTCGTCCAGGGCATGAAGGCCTACAACGGCGTCGCCATCGTCTCGAAAGTGCCTTTCACCGCGGTCAACATCCATCACCGCTGCGGCAAGGAGGACTGCCGGCACGTCGAGGCCGCCCTCGACGTCGGCGGCGATCCCATCCTGCTCGACAATCTCTACATCCCGGCCGGCGGCGACATTCCTGACCCCGATCTCAACGTGAAGTTCGCGCACAAGCTCGATTTCTATCGCGAGATGGCGGATTGGTATGCCGCGCGCAAGCCGAAGCCGCGTGCCCGCAAGGGCCTGCGCCGCATCACCGTCGGCGACCTCAATGTCGCGCCGCTGGAGCACGATGTGTGGAGCCACAAGCAGCTCCTCAAGATCGTCTCGCACACGCCGGTCGAGGTCGAGCTGTTCGGCCGCCTGCAGGCCTCGCTCGACTGGATCGACGTGCCGCGCCAATTCGTGCCGGCCGACAAGAAGCTCTATTCGTGGTGGAGCTATCGCAACAACGACTGGCGCCTGTCCAATCGCGGGCGCAGGCTCGACCACATCCTGGCGAGCCCGGCGCTCGCCGGTGCGATCCGCAGCCATCGCATCGACGTCGATGCGCGCGGCTGGGAACAGGCGTCGGACCATGTGCCGGTGTCGGCGACGTTCGAGGTCTAGGGAGAAGCCATGCTGCACATCATCTTCATCATCCTGATCGGCTTCGTGGTCGGCCTCTTGGCACGCTGGATCGGTCCCGGGGTGCACATCCAGGGCTTCTGGATCACGGTCCTGATCGGCATTGCGGGGTCGGTGATCGCGACCTATGGCGGCCAGGCGATCGGTCTCTATCGCGTCGGACGGCCGGCGGGCTTCATCGGCTCGGTCGTGGGCGCGATCGCCCTGCTGGCCCTAGTCCAGCTCTTCGGCCGCTAACTCACGCGATAGAGAAAGTACCGGTCCTTCGGGACGCCGGCCGGCTCTGGCAGGCGCTGCCAGCGTGCGACCTCGAGCGGCTGGTTGGCGAGGACATAGCCGCCCTTGCCGGCGAGCGCGTCGAGCGCCGGTCCCAGCCATCTGCCCATCGCTACGTTGGCCGCGTGATCGCCGGTCCCGAGATCGGTGTGGATCAGGGCCGCCGTGGCGCCGAGCTTCGCTGCCGCGCGCGGAATCGACTCGCTGGCGTCGCCGAGGAACAGCCGGTCGTCGGGCGGGATGCAGTCGGGATGGGCTGCGACCTTGCGCTCGAAAACGTAGATCTCGCGGTTCGGGAAGAGGTCGCGCAGATGGTCGTAGGTGCGGCCGTTGCCGAGGCCGACTTCCAGAATGGGGCCCGGCTGGTTGTCGATCGCGGGCTTAAGGGCGTTCAGGCAATCGCGCTGCGCCTGCATGCGCGCGATGAAACTGTCGAGACGACTCATCTGGCGATCAGGCGGCCTTCGTTGCGGCGCGCAGCTTCTGGTTGGTGTCCTCGAGGCGATGCGCCAGCTCGCGCATGATCTCGATCGCCATCTCGGGAAATTCCGCGACCAGGCGATAGAACATGTCCTTGGTGATCTTGAGCGTGCTGAGCGGCTCCTTCGCCTTGATGGTGGCGGTACGCGGCACATCGCACAGGATGGCGATCTCGCCGAAGAAGCTGTTGCGCTTCATCTCGGCGACGGCGATCTGGCCGGTCGGCGTGTCGATCAGCACATCGGCGGTGCCGCCCAGGATCACGTACATCGTGTCGCCGGGATCGCCCTGGTGGCAGACCTCCTGCCCGATGCCGAAGTTCACGCGCTCGCTGGTGAACGCCAGCAGCTTCAGCCTGGCCTGCTCGACCTTGGAGAAGATGGGTACGCCCTTCAGCAGTTCTACTTCTTCGTTGAGGTTCATCTCGTCCTCCTCGATTGCCTACGCCGACGCCATCAGCTCGGTGTAGAGCCCACCCTTCGCCGCCAGATCCGACGGCGTTCCCTGGGCGGCCACGCGGCCACCCTGCATCACGACGATCTGCTCGAACGGCTCCGCCTGGTTGGGACGGTTGGCGATCCAGACGACGCCGCGGCCATCCTCCGTGGCCGTCACCAGGATATTGTCGCGAATTCTGTCCTGAGTGCGGCCATCGAACATCGCGACGGCTTCGTTGACGACCAGCAGCTGGGGCCGCTTGATCAGTGCACGGGCAATGCCGAGTTTCTGGCGCTGGCTCGCAGGCAGGCGCTTGCCGCCGACACCGACATTGTAGTCCAGGCCGACCTCGATGACCGAATCGCGCAAATGCAGCTCGTCGAGGACCTCGGCGATCAGGCCGCCGATGCGCTGAGCGGCCTGGGCCTGGCCGTAGACCAGACGGCCGAACAGGATGTTGTCCTGCAGGGTGGCTGCGCTGTTGTAGCGCTCGAAGTTATAGAACTCGACGGCATCGCGCAGATTGGCCGGCAGGCCGTCCGCGAAGGCGCGGCGGGCGGCGAGGATGCGCCCCTCCATCTCCGCATCGATCAGGCCGAGGCGATGGCGCGCCTCGATGTAACGGAACGGCAGGGTCATCAGGCGCATGCGATCGGCGTCGGGCACCGCCTCGATGCCCTTGCCGCCGAGGCGTTGCAGCAGCAGCCGGACGTTGGGCAACTCGTCGGCCGAGATGAAGCTGTACTGCTCGAACAGCGGATTGTCGGGCGACAGGCCCGAGAACAGCTCGACCATGGTCTCGGCGATCGAGAGGCCCATGCGCTGCATGTCGAGGTCGAGGCCGGTCTGCTTCAGGACCGACATGACGTACGGATCGGCGGCGAGATTGTCGCCGTCGAACTGTTTGCCGAGCGGCGTGCCGAACAGCAGGTTCTCAGCCACCGACAGGTTCTTGTTGTAGTGGTCCTCGTCGAACGGCTCGACGAGGCCTGCGTAGGCGGCGTCCTTCAGACGTCCGTGCAGCGTATGTCGGGCTTTCAGAATCTTTTCCGCGAGATCGGGCCGGGCATTGGCATCGACGGTGCCGCGCAAGCCGAGCGAATAGATGTCCTCGTCGAGCTCGACCTGCTTCAGCACTTTCACGACGCAGGGCAACAGGTCGGTCGGGCCGGTGGCGCCAGCCAGCTCGTAGTCGACCCAGTCGGCATTGGGATCGAGCGGCGGATTGCCGGCGCGCTCGGACTCCTTCCAGAACGCGTCGCGCAGCGTGCGGGTGGCATCGTCATAGGTCGCCGGCGCGACGGGCCGCAGCTTCAGGCCAAACAGCAGGTTGTCGCGCACCGACAGCGGGAAGAGGTAGGTGTCCTGGCCGACATAGGCGACGCGCGCGCCCAGCACATATTCGGGAAGCTGGAAGAAGTCCTTGCCGTCGATGCGGATCGAGCCGCTGGCCGGCATCATCTGGCGCGCCAGCACCTGGCCCAGCACATCCTTGCCCGAACCCGACCCGCCGATCACCGCCACGCGCGTCGTCGTCGGCAGGGTGAGCGAGACGCTGTCGAGCTGCTTCACCCGTCCGTCCTCGGAAACAACGACACCGGCCAGCGCCAACTCCTTGCCGAGCGGCGGCGGCGGCCCGTCGGGGATCGCCTGCAGTTCGGGCGGCATCATGCCTTCGGGCTGGAACTGGTCGATCACCTGCTCGTACTTGATCTGCACGTCCTGGCGCTGCTGGTCCCAGTCGATCAGCTCCTTGATCGGCGAGGGCAGGTCCTTGTAGGCGAGCAGCACGCCGACCACGGCGCCGACGTCCATCTGGCCGGTGATCGCGAAGTAGCCGCCCACCAGGTAGATCGCGAACGGCGTCGCCTGCGAGAGGATGTTGTTCCAGAACTTGGCGATGAACTTCTTCTGGTAGAGGTCGAAGCGGATCTTGAAAATCTTGCCCAGCCGCTCGGAGATGTCGGCGCGCTCGTAGTTGGCCGCGCCATGGATGTGGATCTCGTGCACGCCGTCGGCTGTCTCGGCGATGCGGCCGGCGAGCTGGCGCGCCGAGAGCTGGCGCTGGCGGCCCAGCACCAGCACCGGCTTCCTGAGCCGCGGGATGATAGCCATCTGCACGCCCAGCAGGACGATGACGATGATGCCCAGCATCCAGTTCTGCAGCATGATGAAGATGATCGCCGTCAGCGCCTGGCCGCCGAGGAACATCGGCGCCACGAAGGCGTCGCCGATGAAGCCGCCGAGCGGCTCGACCTCGTCCTTGATCATCGTCGCCAGCTCGGCCTGCTTGACCTTGCGGAAGTGGGCCGGCGGGAAACGCAGGATGCGGTCGTAGAGCTCGTAGCGCAGGCGGCGCAGCATGCGCTCGCCCATGCGGCCCTTCTGCGTGTTGATGCTGCGCTTGAACTGGCCGTTAATTATCACCGCACCCAGGAACACGAAGCTCATCACCACGAGGTACTGGAGCTGGTTGACCTGGAAGCCGTCGAAGAAGCGGATGACCGTGCCGGGCAGGAAAAGCGAGAGGTCGAGCTCCCAGACCAGGAACGGGATCGTCGGGCTGTTCTTGAACGCGTTGCCCTGGATGCCGTTGTTGATGACGTCCTTCGGCACCGTCAGCGACATGAAGTAGAAGACCTGCGCCAGCACCACGAGGCCCAGGATCACGACCTGCTCGGGCCGGCTGTGTCGCCAGATGTAGGAGAAGAGGCTGCGTTCCATCGGGTCCTGCGCTGCCGCGGTCGAACCTCCCCTATAGGCGATCAGTGCATTGATTACATTCGATATTTTGGCGCCGCCGGGGGCGGGGGGTTCGCGGCATGCCTGCGATATGGCATAGTCCGCGCGTCGTTCACCGGTCGGGGCGTTGAGGCTTCGGCGAGGAGAGAGGCCAAATGCTCAGCCGGTCCAAGCGTGTGCTGCTCTACAGCCACGACTCCTTCGGCCTCGGTCACGTCAGTCGTTGCCGCACGATCGCCAACGCCATCGTCGAGGCCGACCAGTCGGTTTCGGTCCTGATCGTGTCGGGATCGCCGGTGGTCGGCTCCTACGAATTCCGCTCCGGCGTCGATTTCGTCCGCATTCCCGGCGTCGTGAAGCAGATCAGCGGCGAGTACGATTCCGCCAATCTGCGCACCAACATCGAGCATACGCTGGAGATGCGAACCCGCATCATCCGCGACACCGCCGACATCTACCGGCCCGACCTCTTCATCGTCGACAAGGAGCCGCTGGGCCTGCGCGGCGAGGTCGGCCCGGCGCTGCGCCTCCTCAAGGACCGCGGCACGCCGCTCGTGCTCGGCTTGCGCGACGTCATGGACGATCCCGTCCAGCTCGCCGCTGAGTGGGAGCGCAAGAACGTCGTTCCCGCCCTGAGCGATCTCTACGACGAGATCTGGGTCTACGGCCTGCCGCAGATCAACAAGCCGCTGACCGGCATCCAGGTGCCGCCGTCGGTGCGGCACAAGATGATCTACACCGGTTACCTGCGCCGCGAACTGCCGTTGCATGCCGACGTGCCGCACGAGATCGAGGAGATCGACGGTCCCTACATCCTGGTCACACCCGGCGGCGGCGGTGACGGCGAGGACCTGGTCGACTGGGTGCTTTCGGCCTACGAGCACGATGGCAACATCCCCTATGGCGCGGTGATCGTGTTCGGTCCGTTCATGTCGGCGACGGCGCGTGAATCCTTCAAGGAACGCGCGGCGAAGTTCCCGAACATCCGCACGCTCACCTTCACCAACAATCTCGGCGTACTGATGCAGCGCGCGGAGGGTGTCGTGGCGATGGGCGGCTACAACACGTTCTGCGAGATCCTCTCCTTCGACAAGAAGGCGATCATCGTGCCGCGCACCAAGCCGCGCCTCGAGCAATTCATCCGTGCCCGTGCGGCACGCAATGTCGGCCTGATCGAGATGCTCGACGCCGACCGCGGGCGCGACCCGCATGCTATGGCCACGGCGCTTCGCCAGCTTCCGCAGCAGGGCATCCCGAGCGATGTCGTGGTGCCGGGCCTGCTCGACGGGCTGGGCAGCGTGTGGCGTCTCGTGTCCAAGCAGCTCGCCCATCCGCACCGCGGCCCGGCCTCGCTCGAGGCACCCGAGCCGTCGCTCGAGCCCTTGCCGGTCGACCCGGACGTGACCTCGCCGTCGCGCGCCAGGACCTGATATACCGGCCTTCATGTCGAAGTCGTCTGTGGCGAAGGACGGGAGCGCACGGGTCGCCGTCATCCTGAAGGGATGGCCGCGTCTCTCCGAGACGTTCATTGCGCAGGAGCTTGCCGGGCTGGAGGCGCGTGGCGTCGCGCTCGAACTGTGGTCGATGCGCAAGCCGACCGACAAGGCGCGCCATCCCGTGCACGATCGCGTCACGGGCCGCGTCGTCTACCTGCCGGAATATCTCAAGGACGATCCGGCCCGTGTCCTCGCCGGCTGGCAGAAGGCGCGACGACTTCCCGGCTACGCGCTCGCGCGCCGGAAATTCCTCGCCGATCTGCGCCGCGACTTCACGCCCAACCGCGTCCGCCGCTGGGGCCAGGCACTGGTGCTGGCGGCCGAGCTGCCGGCCTCGATCGAGCGGCTCTACGCGCACTTCCTGCACACGCCGGCCTCGGTGACGCGCTATGCGGCCACCATGCGCGGCCTGCCGTGGAGCGTGTCGGCGCATGCCAAGGACATCTGGACCAGCGAGCCGTGGGAGGTGGGCGACAAGCTCACGGACTGCGACTGGCTCGTCACCTGCACCAACGTCGGCCTGCAGCGGCTGAAGGAGCTGGCGCCGCGGCCGGAGCGTCTGCGTCTCGTCTATCACGGCCTCGACTTCGCCCATCTGCCGCCGGCACCGCCGCCGAGGCCGGACCGCAACGGCACCGATCCGCACGATCCCGTCGTGATCTTGTCGGTCGGCCGCAAGGTCGAGAAGAAGGGCTATGACGATCTCCTCGAAGCACTGGCCGCGCTGCCGCGCACGCTGAACTGGCGGTTCGAGCATGTCGGCGCCGGTGGCCTCTCCGATGTGCTGAAGGCGCAGGCGCAGTCGCTCGGCATCGCCGATCGCTGCACCTGGCTCGGCGGCCAGCCACAGAAGGCGGTGTTCGCGGCCCTCGCGCGCGCCGATCTCTTCGTGCTGGCGAGCAAGAAGGCG
Organism: Reyranella sp.; assembly: GCA_004296815.1. Taxonomy (GTDB): domain Bacteria; phylum Pseudomonadota; class Alphaproteobacteria; order Reyranellales; family Reyranellaceae; genus Reyranella. Next base: position 7,148 of record SCVT01000388.1, read on the forward strand.
GCGGACGGCGACCAAGACGGTCTGCCCAACGTGCTGATGGAGGCTGCGCACCAGGGCCTGCCCATCGTGTCGACCAACGCCGCCGCGATCGGCGAGTTCGTCACCGACGGCGAGACGGGCCTGCTGGTACCCCCGGCCGCGCCGCAGGAGTTGAGCGCAGCCCTCGCGCGGTTGATCGGCAACCCGGACCTGCGGCAGCGCCTGGCGCAGCGGGCTGGCGAGGTCGTGCGCACGCGCTTCTCCTACGAAGCCGGCGTCGACTGGATTGCGTCGGCCCTGGGACAGGATCGCACCGCCGCCGCGCGCGCCGCGGAGTAGAAGGTGCGCGTGGCTCTGCACACGCCGCTGAAGCCGCCGGACAGCCCCGTGCCGTCGGGCGATCGCGAGATGGCGCGCGGTCTGCGTCGCCTCCTGGAGCGGCTGGGCCATTCGGTCGTCGAGCCGAAGCTGAGCCACGTCGTGCCGGGCGTGCCGCCGGCCGAAGCGCACATCGCGCTGGAGCGGCGCACGCGCGCACAGGCTGAACGACTGATCCGACGCTGGCACGCGTTGCCCGCGCATCATCCCGAGCGCTTCGATCTCTGGTTCACCTATCACTGCTACTACCGCAAGCCCGACTGGCTGGGCCCGATCGTGACCCGAGCGCTGGGCATCCCCTACGTGATCGCCGAGGCAAGCCACGCGCCGCGCCGCGCCTACGGCCCGACACGGCTCGGCCATCGCGCCGTGGAGCGTGCGCTGGCCGCTGCCGATCTCGTCCTGACGGTGAATCCACGCGACGTCGCGGGTGTGAAGGCGCGTCTGCGCCCGGGGGCGCGGCAGGCTTGGTTGCCACCGTTCATCGATACGACGCCGTTCCGCAGTCCCGCGCGCCGCAATGCCAGCCAGCCGCCGCTGCTGCTCGCCGTCGGCATGATGCGTTCGCGCGACAAGGCTGAGTCGTACCGCGTGTTGGCGCGGGCGCTGGCGAAGCTCGGCGATCGGAAATGGCGCGCGCTGCTGGTCGGCGACGGGCCGGCGCGGACCGAGATCGAAAGCTTGATGGCGCCGTTCGGGGATCGCGTGCGCTTCGCCGGCGCCGTGCCGCACGCCGATCTGCCGGCACTCTACGCATCAGCGGACCTTTACGTCTGGCCTGCGATCAACGAAGCCTACGGCATGGCCTTTCTCGAAGCCCAGGCAGCGGGTCTGCCTGTCGTCGCTGGCCGAACCGGCGGCGTCCCGGCCGTCGTTGCCGACGGCGTCACGGGTCTGCTGACGCCCATCGGCGACGCCGATGCCTTCGCGGCGGCCGTGGCGCGCCTGCTCGATGCGCCAGAGGAACGCGCGCGTCTTGGCACTGCGGCCATGGCACGCGTCGCCGCCCGTCACGATGAGCGCGCGGCTGCCCACGCGCTGGCCGCCGCGTTGCGGACCTTGCGATGAGCGGCGTGCCGTTCGCGATCCTGCGCCACGCGCCCACCGAGTGGAACGCGGCGCGCCGGCTGCAGGGCCTCACCGACACCTGCCTCAGCCCGGAGGGCGAGGCGGCCGCACGACGCTGGCGCCTGCCGCCGCCGGCCGATCGTTGGCGGCGCGCGTCGAGTCCCCTGCAGCGTGCGCGGCGCACAGCGGAGCTGCTGCAGCCATCCGTGCCGATAGCGATCGACTCCGCTCTGCGCGAGATGAGCTTCGGCGCTTGGGAAGGCCACACCGTGCAGGAGCTGCGCGCGACGGGTGGTGCCGCCTTCGCCGCGGCCGAAGCGGCCGGCCTCGACTTCCTGCCGCCCGGCGGGGAGTCGCCGCGCATGGCCATGGCACGAATCGGACGCTGGGCCTCGACGCTCAGCGAACCCACCGTCGCGGTGTCGCACAAGGCCGCGATCCGCGCGCTGCTGGCGCTGGCGACGGGGTGGGACATGCTGGGCCGCCCGCCGCACAAGCTCGACTGGAAGTCGGTCCACTTCTTCATCGCGCACGGCGACGGTCGCGTGACGATCGATCGCCTGAACGTGCAGTTCGAGAAGGCATCATGACGGGCCGCGTCTTCTTCTATGTGCAGCATCTCCTGGGCATCGGGCATCTGCGTCGCGCCGCCACGCTCGCCCGCGCGATGGTCGCAGGCGGCCTCGACGTGCTGGTCGTCTCCGGCGGTGCGCCGGTGGCCGACCTCGATCTCGGCGGGGCGCGCTTCCATCAGCTCCCGCCCGTCCGCGCGGCAGACGCGCGCCTGAAGGAGCTGTCGCATCTCGACGGCACGCCGCTCGACGACGCCTTCCGCGCGCGCCGTACGCAGATGTTGCTCCATCTGTTCGAGGCCGAGGCGCCCGACATTCTTCTCACCGAACAGTTCCCGTTCGGCCGCACGCAGCTTCGCTTCGAGCTGATGCCGCTTCTCGACGCTGCGCAGGCGCGCGCACCGGCGCCATGGATCGTCTCCTCCGTCCGCGACGTGCTGCGCCGTTCGGCCTCGCCCGCCCGCGTCGACGAGATGGTCGCGACCTTCGAGGTCTTCGACACGGTGCTGATCCATGCCGATCCCGCGCTGGTGCGGCTCGACGACAGTTTCCCGGGCTGGGCCGACATCCAGGATCGCGCGCTTTATACGGGCTACGTCGCGGAATCAGACCCATCGAGGGCGCCGCAAGGCGACGTCGGCAAGGGCGAGGTGATCGTCTCCGCCGGCGGCGGCGCGGTGGGCGCGCCGCTGCTGCACGCGGCCATCGCCGCGCGTCCGTTGACGTCGCTCGCCGACCGCAAGTGGAGGATCCTCGTCGGGCCCAACATGGCTGAAGCGGAGCGCGCGGCGCTCGCCGAAGCAGCGAGTGCCGGCATCATCGTCGAACCTGCCCGCGCCGACTTCGTCGATCTGCTTGCCAATTCGGCACTGTCGATCTCGCAGGCGGGTTACAACACTGTCGTGGAAACCCTCTGCCATGCGGATCGCGCTGTGCTGGTGCCGTTCGGAACCGCACGCGAGACCGAGCAGGCCGACCGCGCCCGTGTCCTTGTGGAGCGCGGCATGGTCGCCGCCGTGCCGCCGGACGCTCTGACCCCGCAGACGCTGGCTGCCGCTGTCGCCCGTGCCTGGTCGGGCCCGTCGATCCGCAGCTTCCCGCGGGTCGATGCGCGTGGTGGCCCGGCGACGGTCGCGGCCTTGCGGCAGATGCTGTCATGACGGGCTGGCAGGCCCTCGCCGACGAGGCCGCGCGCTGGCGTGACGCAGGGCGCACCGCTGAGCTCTGGTGGCGCGACGATGACGCAGTCGACGTAACGCCGGCTCTCGATCGGCTGCTGGCGATCCATCGCGATACTGGAGCGCCACTGGCCCTCGCGGTTGTACCGGCTAAGTCCACGGTGGCCCTTGCCGCGCAGCTCGCCGATCTGCCGGGCATCGATGTGTTGCAACACGGCTACGCGCACGCCAACCATGCAGTGCCGCCGGCCAAGAAGATCGAGCTCGGGCTGGAGCGGCCGGCGATGCTGGTGCTGGGTGAGCTCGGCACGGGCTGGTTGGCGCTCGAGCGGATGTTCGCCAATAAGGCGCTGCCGGTGATGGTGCCGCCGTGGAACCGCATCGCGCCGGTTCTGGTGCCGACCCTGCCGGAGATCGGCTATCGCGGACTTTCGACCTTCGGCCCGCGGACGCGACCCATACCGGTGCGGGGATTGAGGCAGGTCAACACGCATGTCGACCTGGTCGACTGGAAGAGCCGCTCTTTCGTCGGCGAGGAGCCCGCGCTGGCCGCGCTGGTCGGTGCGCTGGCGCGCGCACGTGCCGGCGATTCGGAACCGGTGGGGCTGCTCAGTCACCATCTTGCGATGGACGACGGGGCTTGGGATTTCCTAAGGTCGATCCTGGAACGAACGATCGCGATGCCCGGCCTGCGCGTGGCTGCGGCGCG
>SCVT01000389.1 GCA_004296815.1 Reyranella sp.
GCTCTTCCGATCTAGCGACAGGACATTGCAGAGCAATGTCCGAGAGCGTCGACCGGTGGCGCAACCCCATGATCATCGGGTCGCACCACCTCGCGGCACTCCCGGACATTGAAAGGTCGGGCACTCAGCCCGGCCTTTCAATGTCCTGACGCTAGACGGCCGCCCGCCCGGCGGCAGCGCCTACTTGCGGGAAGCGATCTTGAGGGGCGGCCGGCCGCCCCCCGCCGCACTGGCCGCGGCTTCGGCGGCGTTGGAGCCGTAGTAGCCGCGGTAGCGCGAGTAGTAGTCGCCGTGGTCGCCGTACCCGTAGCGGGCGTGCTTGGCGAGGTTGACGCGGTTGATGACGATGCCGACATGGTTGGTGACGCCGAGCAGCGCCAGGGCGGCGGTCTTGACCACCTCGCGCGGCGTCTTGGCCCACTGCACGATGAACACCGTGTAGTCCGCGAGCCGCGAGATGATGCGGGCGTCGGACACCGCCATGACCGGCGGGCCGTCGAGGATCACGAGATCGTAGCGCTCGGCGAAGACGCCGAGGGCAGCCTTCATGGCATGAGACTCGAGGATTTCCGGAGCGTTCGGCGTGTTGGCGCGGGCGCAGATGTAGTCGACGCCCGAGAGGTCGTGACGCCGGGTGCACTCCTCCAGCGTCTTGATGCCCATCAGGTACTCGTCGATCGTGCCGCCCTTGTCCTTGAGGCCGAGCGCCGCCGACAGGCGGGCCTGGCGCAGGTCGAGGTCGACGATCAGCACGCGCCGCGAGGCGTTCATCTTGGTGAGCAGGCCGCCCAGCGAAGCGGTGAAGGTCGTCTTGCCCTCGCTCGGCGTCGAGGAGGTGATGGCCACGATGCGCGGCGGCCGGTCGAGGCTGCCGAGGCTGATCGCCGTGAAGACCGCACGGACCGACTCCGCGGCGGGCGACGTGGTGTTCTCCAGGATGTGCGCCACGACGTTGGAACGCGTGGTGGCCGGGCCCTTGACCTCGGGCACCATGCCGAGCACGCCGATGCCGGTCGCCTCCTCGACCTGGGCGGCCGAGCGGAACACCCGGTCGAGCTTCTCGGCGGCGACGGCGCCGGCCATGCCGAGCAGGCAGCCGATGACGAAGGCCGCCATCAGGCCGGTGCGGTAGTTGGGCGAGGACGGCGCGCCGGACGGCTGGGCGTAGGCCAGGATTCGCGCGTCGGCGCGCTGGATGTCCTGCTGCTCGCGCAGCTCCTTGAAGCGGGTCAGGAAGCCTTCGTACAGCGTCCGGTTGGACTGGGCCTCGCGCTCGAGCTGCTTCAGCTCGGCCTCGTACTGGCTGGCGGTGCCGGAAACCACCGACGCCTTGTCGAGCAGCTCCTTGAGCTCGTCCTCCTCCGACTTGGCGGCATCGAGCTCGGCGCGCACGGCGAGCGTGATGCGTTGCGTCTCGGTGATGAAGCGGGCGCGCACGGCATTGAGCTCGCTGCGCACCGCCTGGATCTTGGGATGGTTGTCGCCGAGCTGCGAGGCGAGCTCGGCGCCCTTGCGCGTCAGTTCGACGTCCTGGATGCGC
>SCVT01000390.1 GCA_004296815.1 Reyranella sp.
GTGGTGCGCGACACCGGCGGCTACTGCGTGGCCTTGGCCTGGTCGATGAAGAACCTCTACGGCGTTGAGCCGGGCGAGACCTACTGGTGCGCCTCCGACATCGGCTGGGTGGTGGGCCACAGCTACATCGTCTACGGCCCGCTGATCCACGGCGCGACGACGATCCTCTACGAGGGCAAGCCGGTGGGCACGCCCGACGCCGGCGCTTTCTGGCGCGTGATCTCCGAGCACAAGGCGATGGCGCTGTTCACCGCGCCGACCGCGTTCCGCGCGATCAAGCGCGAGGATCCCGAGGGCAAGCTGCTGAAGCAGTACGACCTCTCGACTTTCCGCACGCTCTTCCTCGCGGGCGAGCGCGGCGATCCGCCCACGGTCGAGTGGGCGCAGAAGCTCTTGGGCGTGCCGGTGGTCGATCACTGGTGGCAGACCGAGACCGGCTGGGCGATCTGCGGCAACTTCGTGGGCCTGGAGGAGATGCCGGTGAAGCTCGGCTCCTGCTCGGTGCCGGCGCCGGGCTGGAAGCTCGAGGTGCTGGACGAAGCCGGCAAGCCGATGAAGGCCGACGCGGTCGGCGCCCTCGCTGCCAAGCTGCCGCTGCCGCCGGGCACGTTCCCGACGCTGTGGAACGCCGACGAGCGCTACAAGCAGAGCTATATGGCCGAGTATCCCGGCTACTACAAAACCGGCGACGCGGGGTTCATCGATGGCGATGGCTACGTCTCGGTGATGACGCGGGTCGACGACGTGATCAATGTCGCGGGCCATCGCCTCTCGACGGGACAGATCGAGGAAGTGCTGGGCTCGCACAACGACGTCGCCGAATGCGCGGTGATTGGCGTGGCCGATGAACTCAAAGGGCAGGTGCCGCTGGGTTTCCTGGTGCTGAAGGCCGGCGTCAACCGGCCGACGCAGGAGATCGCGAGCGAAGTGGTCCAGATGGTGCGCGACCGTATCGGTCCCGTCGCCTTCTTCAAGAGCGCGCTGGTCGTGCAGCGGCTGCCCAAGACGCGATCGGGCAAGATCCTGCGCGGCACGATGCAGAAGATGGCCGACAGCCAGCCCTGGACGATGCCGGCCACCATCGAGGATGCGGCCGTGCTCGACGAGATCAAGGACGGCCTGAAGACGGCCGGGTTCGCCAACAAGTAGGAGTTACGATGAGTCTCGACATCAACCGCCCCGACCTGACCGTGGGCGTCGTGGGTACCGGCGCCATGGGGCGCGGCATCGCGCAGGTGACGGCGCAGGGCGGCATGAAGGCCATCATGTTCGATGCGGCACCTGGCGGTGCCGCGAAGGCCAAGGCCGCGATCCTCGAGACGCTGAAGGGGCTGGTCGCCAAGGGACGGCTGACCGACGCCGATCTCGCCAAGACCGAGGGCAATCTCGGCGTCGCCGAGAAGATCGAGGACCTCAAGGGCTGCCACGTCGTCGTGGAAGCCGTGTTCGAGAACCTCGAGGTGAAGCAGAAGCTGTTCGGCGAGCTCGAGGCCGTGATCGCACCCGACGCGATTCTCGCCTCCAACACCTCGTCGATCCGCATCGCCTCGATCGCGCGCTCGCTGAAGCACCGCGAGCGCGTCTGCGGCATGCACTACTTCAACCCCGTGCCGCTGATGAAGCTGGTCGAAGTGATCCGCGCCGCCGACACCGCGCAGTGGGTTGTCGACGCCATGGTGGCGCTCGGCAAGAAGCAGACGCGCGTGCCGGTCGTGGTCGGCGACACGCCGGGCTTCCTGGTCAATCTCGGCGGCACGGCGATCGGCACCGAGGGGCTGCGCCTCTACCAGGAGGGCAGGGCGACGCCGGCGCAGGTCGACGCCGTCATGCGCGACACCTGCGGCTTCCGCATGGGACCGTTCGAGCTGATGGACCTCACCGGCATCGACGTGAACTTCCCGGCGCGCAAGATCATCTACGAGGGTTTCTTCCACGACCGGCGCATGACGCCGAGCCCGTACCACGAGAGCCTCTATGCGGCGGGCAAGCTTGGCCGCAAGACGGGCGGCGGCTGGTATCCGTACGACGCCAAGGGCGCGAAGGTCGATCCGGGCGCCGATCATCTGCCGTCGGTCGAGGCGGCGAAGAGCGTCGTCATCATGGACACGCACAACAAGAAGCTGGTCAGCCTCGTGAACAGCGACGGCGCCAAGATGCTGGGCGCCGACGACGGCAAGAGCCCGATCCTGGTGGCGCCGATCGGCAAGGACTGCACGACGACGGCGATCGAGCTCGGCCTCGATCCCAAGCGCACCGTCGCGGTCGACCTGACGGGCGACGTGGCCAAGCGGCTCACCATCATGACCGCGCCAGGCGCGGACACGGCGGTGCGCGACTCGGCGGCGGCGCTGCTCGCCAAGTCGGGCACCAAGGTGACGCTGATCAAGGACTCGCCCGGCTTCATCGCCCAGCGCATGTGCGCAATGATCGCCAACCTGGGCTGCGAGATGGCGATGATCGGCATCGCGTCGGCCGCCGACGTCGATACGGCGATGACGCTCGGCCTCAACTATCCGCGCGGGCCGCTGGCGCTCGCCGATTGGCTCGGCGTCAAGGAATGCCACGAGATCCTGCTGCAGGCGCAGGCCATCACCGGCGACGACCGTTACCGCCCCAGCCAGTGGCTGCGTCGCCGCGCGATGCTGGGCATGAGTGCCACGACGGTGGAGTGAGCGCGATGCGGGCGGCCGTGCTCTTCATCGCGGCCGCCCTCTCGCTCGCGGCGGCGACTGCGCAGGCGCAGCTCAGGAACGAGAATCTGCTCGTCGCGATGCCGGACGGCTTCAAGGTCGGCCACAGCGCGTCGCGCAACGGCATGGATATGCAGGAATGGGTGCCGTCGAACGAGACCGTCGAGAACTGGTCCGAGATGGTCACGGTCCAGGTCTTCCGCAATCGTCCCGACATCGATCCCGGCCGCTACCAGTCCGAGATGTCGAAGCTCTGGACGAAGGCCTGCCCGGGCGCCGTCGTCGGGCCGGTCGTGACGGGCATCACCAACGGCTATCCCTCGGCGTCGCTGCTGCTGCGCTGTCCGCTGCTCGCCTCCACGGGCAAGCCGGAGGTGGCGGCGATCAAGGCGATCAAGGGCAGGGACAGCTTCTACGTCGTGCAGCGCGCCGTCCGCAGCGAGCCGGCGACGGTCAAGCTCGACCAGATGAAGCAGTACCTCGATCGCGTGAGCGTCTGCGATACGCGGCTGGCCGACCGGCCCTGCAAGCTGTGACGGCCGTAACCTGGTCACCGTCGCGACGATCGGTTCGCGCCGCGTAACATCACGTTATTTTCTGCGAGCCCGTTTAGATCTCCTCGTTCGTCGCGCGCGTCTTCGCATCCCACGTCCGGTGTCTCACATCCAACTGGAGATGCGGACACATGGTCAGACACACACTCTCGGCGCTCGCGGGCGCGATCGTTCTCGTCGGCAGCACCGGCACCGTCTTCGCGCAGGCCGGCGAGGACAACATGGCGCGATGCCAGCAGCTCTACGGGCTGTGGGCGAAGCACAACGGCACCTCGCTCTACGCCAAGGTGCTCGATGCCGACATGGGGCTGGAGCAGTGC
>SCVT01000391.1 GCA_004296815.1 Reyranella sp.
ACCGAGCTCTCGGCCGGCCTCGCCGCCAGGAAGTTCTCCTCGCGCGAGATCGTCGACGCCCTGCTGGCGCGCATCGCCAAGGCCGACGGCAAGCTGCACGCCTTCACCGAGGTCTATGCCAAGGAAGCGCGCGCACTCGCCGACGGCGCCGACAAGGCCCGCGCCTCGGGCTTCCCGCTGCCGCCACTGCACGGCCTGCCCATCGCCTACAAGGATCTCTGCGACATCGCGGGTCGCGTCGGCACCGGCGGCTCCAAGATGTTCGAGGGCCGCGTCGCCAGCACCACGTCGAACACGGTCGAGCGCCTGACCGCCGCCGGCATGGTGCCGCTCGGTAAGCTGCACATGGTCGAGTTCGCCTTCGGCGGCTGGGGCACCAACCCGCTGATGGGCGCACCCTGGAATCCCTGGGACCTCGCGACCCATCGCGTGCCCGGCGGCTCGTCGAGCGGCACCGGCGTCGCCGTCGCGGCCCGCTTCACGCCGGCCGGCATCGGCAGCGACACCGGCGGCTCGGTGCGCATCCCCTCGGCCTTCAACGGCCTGGTCGGCCTCAAGGTCACGTTCGGCCGCATCGGCCTCTCCGGCACCATGCTGCTGAGTTGGTCGCTCGATTCGATCGGCCCGATGGCGCGCTCGGTCGAGGATTGCGCCCTGCTGCTGAACGCGCTCGCCGCGCCCGATCCGCGCGATCCCACGACGCTCGGCCAGCCGCTCGAGGATTTCACCGAAGCGGTGCAGCCGGGCTCCATCGAAGGCATGCGCATCGCCATCCCCGACACCAAGCAGCTGCCGAACTTCATGGACGACGGCGTGACCAAGGCCTGGCAGGCCGCGGCCCGCACCTTCGAGAGCCTGGGCGCCGTGGTCGAGGCCGTGCGCCTGCCCGACTGGTATTTCGATCTCTCGCGGCCCGCCGGCACCATCATCGCGTCGGAGGCCTACTCGCTGCATCGCGACTACATCGAGGACATGAAGAAGGCGATCGGTCCCGGCGTGCGCATGCGCGCACAACAGGCCAAGCAACTTCTTCCCGGAGCCTATGCCGAGGAGATGCGGGCGCTCGCCGCGCGCCGTCGCGCCTTCGACGAGTGGTTCGCCGCGCACGACGCGATCCTGCTGCCGACCATGGCGATCCCGGCGATCCCCGTCAGCGAGGTCGACGAGAGTTCGCCCATCCCCGGATATCTCACTCGTCCGGCGAACTATCTCGGGCACTGCAGCCTCGCCATGCCGTCGGGCCATCCGGGCGGGCTCCCGGTCGGCATCCAGATCGTCGGCAAGCCGTTCGCCGAGCGCACGGTGCTGCGGCTGGGCAAGGCCTTCCAGGACGCGACCGACTTCCACCGCCGCGCGCCGGACCTTTCGGCATTGGGACTTTAGAAGCGACCTTCGTCGTCCCGAGCGAAGCCGGGGGACCTTGCTTCGGCGAATTGCCGGATGCTTGTTGCAAGAAGGTCCCTCCACGCGGCCCTTCGGGCCTTGGTCGGGACGACGGGTAGCAGTCAGTCGCGCCCGTTTTTCCGACGCGCCTCGTTCCATGCCGCTTCGAACTCTTCCTTTGAAATTTCTTCAGGACGAAACTGAGGATCGGCGGCTATTTCTGAGAGTGAGGGCAAAGGGGTAGTGCTCAGAAACACATCGCGGGTAGACTCCGCATCGCTTGCAATCCCCGGCGCTCCATCGCGAAAGATGTAGATCTTTCGATGCTCCCAACGGGCATCGTCTATCTCGCTGAGCAACAGAATTGGCTCTTCTGGTAGCTCATGTTGCCAATGAACCTTCATGTACTTCATTGGTCGGTCTAGTCGCGCTGCGGCATGCCCTGCGGGACGACGGTCTCGACGATCGAGGCGTCGAGCGCCTCGTACTCGTGGTAGCGGATCGTGTCGTAGAGCTCCTGCCGGGTCTGCATCTGGTCGATCACCTTCTGCGTGCCGCCGTCGCGCTGCAGGGCCGCGAACACACGTTCCTGCGCCTTGTTCGCCGCGCGCAGCGCCGAGACCGGCCAGATCACCATGCGGTAGCCCATCGCCTCGAACTCCGCCGCGGTGAAGAACGGCGTGCGCCCGAACTCGGTCATGTTGGCCAAGAGCTTCACGCCGGGCATCGCCTTGGCGAAGGCGCGGAACATCTCGGCGTTGGTCAGCGCCTCGGGGAAGATCGCGTCCGCGCCCGCCTCGAGGTAGCGCTTGGCGCGCGCCACCGCGCCATCGATGCCCTCGCTGGCCGCTGCATCGGTCCGCGCGATGACCACGAGGTTGCGCCGCGCCTTCGCCGCCGCCGCGACCTTGGCCGCCATGTCGTGGGCGTCGGCCAGCTTCTTGTTGTTCAGGTGCCCGCACTTCTTGGGCAGGATCTGGTCCTCGATATGCACCGCGCCCGCCCCCGCCTCCTCGAAGGCGCGGACCATGTGCATGACGTTCAGCGCCTCGCCGTAGCCCGTGTCGCCGTCGACCAGCACCGGCAGGCCCGACGAGCGCGCGACTTGCCGGATGAAGAAGCAGACCTCGTCAATGGTGATCACGCCAAGATCGGGCAACCCCATCGAGGACGACATCGCTGCGCCCGAGAGATAGAGCGCCTCGAAGCCCGCGCGCTTCGCCTGAAGGGCCGCGATGCCGTTCTGCGTTCCCGGCATGCGCAGGATCTGCGGCCGCTCGAGCAGCGCGCGGAAGCGGACGCCCGCCGGCTCCGACGGAAGGTCGGCGGCAACAAGGTACGGCATGGCGATCTCCCTAGGGCTTCTGCGGCTTGCGGCCCTGCCAGCCTACCATGAGGCCGGCACCGACGATCACCGCCGTGCCGACCCATGTGTAGAGGTCCGGCACCTCGGCGAACATCAGGTAGCCCACGATGACCGAGCCGATCATCTGCGTGTAGTTGAACGGCGCCACGAAGTTGGCCGACGCATAGGTCATCGCCTTGGCGACGCAATAGTGGCCCATCGCGCCGAACACGCCGAGCGAGCAGAGCAGCGCCCAGTCGGTCCAGCGCACGGGCAGCTTCCAGACGAAGGGCAGCCAGATCGACATGATGATGGCGCCCAGCAGCACGCTGTAGAAGATCGAGGTGGCGGGCTGGTCGATGCCGGCGAGCCGCCGGATCAGGATCTGGTAGATCGCGTAGCAGACCGCGCTGCCCAGCAGCAGCAGCGACGCCCACTGGAAGACGGCGCTGCCCGGCCGGATGACGATCAGCACGCCGCTGAAGCCCACGACCACGGCGGCCATGCGGAAGAAGGTGATGCGCTCGCCAAGCAGCGGCCAGGCCAGCAGCACGACGGCCAGTGGCGCCACGAAGGTGATCGAGATCGCCTCGGCGACCGGGATCGACTTCACCGCCGAGAAGAAGAACAGGGTCGAGAGCAGCATCATGACCGAGCTCACGAACTGCGTGCCGATGCGCCGCGTGCGCAGGAGCCCGAGCCCCATGCGCGGCATGAACACGACAGCCACGAGAACGAGATGCGAGACGATGCGGAACCAGACGATCTGCTGCGGCTCGTAGGTCGCCGCCAGCAGCTTCACCAGCCCGTTCATGATCGGGAACAGTGCGCAGGCCGTGCACATCAAGAGCACGCCGAGCAACGGCCGTGACGTCCGGCTGGGCGTCCCTCTCTCCGCCACGTCTCGGCTCAGCGGAAGAAGCGTTCGAGCGAGCCCAGCAACAGCGTGCCCGCCGTCGCGATCACGATCAGCGAGGCCGCGATCGCGGTGAAGCGCCCGATCTCCTGGCTGCGCCCTTCGGCGATGATCAGGCGGTGCGCCACCATCGAGGCCATGCCGATGGCGGCGAGCGTGATCGCCATGCCCAAGGCGATGGCGATGACGCCCAGCACACCGGCCCAGATCACGTCGAGGGCGATCGACAGAAGGATGATGATCAGCGCGCCAGCGCAGGGCGCGATGCCCGCCGCCGTCAGCAGCAGCCAGCCCGCGATCGTGCGCTGCGGCGCTTCGTGATGATGATGCCCGTGATCGTGACCATGATGGTGATGATCATGCCCATGGTCATGATGCTCGTGCCCCCAATGCTCGTGCACGTGGCCGGTGATGCCGGCCCACAGGCGCCAGATGCCGATGAGCAGGATCAGCGTGTAGGAAACGATCTCGACGTTGCGCACCTCGCGCAGCGCGCCGAGCATGCCGACGGTCGAGGAGAGCTTCAGCGCCGCCGCCAGCAGAAGTGCGGCCAGCGTATGCGTGAACGCGATCCAGCCACCGGCGAAGATGCCCTCGATCCAGGCGCGCGGCTTGCT
>SCVT01000392.1 GCA_004296815.1 Reyranella sp.
GCGTTCGCCGCGGATGATCTTGTCGATCGTCTCGGTGCCGCGCGTCGAGCCGATGCGGCAGGGCGTGCACTTGCCGCAGGATTCGATGGCGCAGAATTCGAAGGCAAAGCGCGCCTGTTTGGCCATGTCGACCGTGTCGTCGAACACCACGACGCCGCCGTGGCCCACCAGCCCGTCGCGCGCGGCAAAGGCCTCGTAGTCGAACGGCGTGCCGAACAGACCGCGCGGGAAATAGGCGCCGAGCGGTCCGCCGACCTGGACCGCGCGCACCGGCCGGCCGCTTTGCGTACCGCCGCCGATATCGTCGACGATCTCGCCCAGGGTGAGACCGAAACCGGTCTCGAACAGGCCGCCGTGCTTCACGTTGCCCGCCAGCTGGATCGGCATCGTGCCGCGCGATCGGCCCATGCCGAGCGCCGCATAGGCCTCGGCGCCATCGGCCAGGATGGCAGGCACAGTGGCCAGCGAGATCAGGTTGTTGATGACAGTCGGCCGGCCGAACAGACCTTTGTGCGCCGGCAGCGGCGGCTTGGCGCGTACCTGGCCGCGCTTGCCCTCCAGGCTCTCCAGCAGCGACGTCTCCTCGCCGCAGACATAGGCGCCAGCGCCGACCCGGATCTCGATCTCGAAACCGTCGATCGGCAGCAGCGCAACTGCGCGCTGCAGGGTGCGGACGGCATCGGGATATTCGGAACGGATATAGACGTAGCCCTTCGACGCGCCGACCGCGAAGCCCGCGATTGCCATGCCCTCGATCAGCAGGAAGGGATCGCCTTCCATGATCATGCGATCTGCGTAGGTTCCCGAATCGCCCTCGTCGGCGTTGCAGACGATGTACTTCCGGTCGGCTTCGGCGTCGGCCACGGTCTTCCACTTGATGCCGGTCGGGAACCCCGCGCCGCCGCGCCCGCGCAGGCCCGACTTGGTGACTTCCTCCAGCGTCCTGGCCGCGCCGAGACGATGCGCGCGCTCCAGCCCGCGCAAGCCACCATGGGCACGATAGTCGACAACCGACAGCGGATCGGTGATGCCGCAGCGCGCGAAGGTGATCCGCGTCTGGCGCTTGAGGAAGGGAAGCTCCTCGGGCCGCCCCACGCAGAGCGGATGGCTCGCCGCGAACCCGCCCGCGAGCAGACCGGCCATGTCCGTCGGTGTCACCGGCCCGAAACCGATGCGGCCGGCCGGTGTGTCGATCTCAACCAGCGGCTCCAGCCAGAACAGGCCGCGCGATCCGGTGCGCACGATCTCGAGCGCGAGGCCCGAGCGCTGCGCCGCCTCGAGCAGCGCGGCGGCGACCTTGTCGGCGCCAACGGCGCGGGCCGCGGCGTCGCAGGGAATGTAGACGCGCCGTGTCATCGGCCGACCTCACGCGAGATCTCGTCGATCGATGCCGGCGCCAGGCGCGCCATGGGCTCGCCGTCGAGCAACGCGGATGGGGCGGAGGCACAGAGGCCGAGACAGTAGATCGCCTCGATCGTGAGGCGTCCGTCGGGAGTGGTGCCTCCCCAGTCAATCCCGAAATGGTGCAGCACCTTCTCGGCCAGCGCCTCGCCCGCCATCGACTGGCAGGCCTCGGCGCGGCAGAGCTTCAGGACATGCCGGCCGGCCGGCGCCTCGCGGAAGTCGTGATAGAAGGAGACGACGCCGTGGACCTCGGCGCGCGTGAGGTTCAGCGCCTCGGCGATCTGCGGCACGGCCGGGGCCGGCACGCAGCCGAAGGCGGCTTGCACGTCATGCAGGATCGGCAGCAGCGGACCGTCGCGGCCGCTGTGCCGCCGGACGATCTCGGAAACCTGGCTTGCGTTCCATGACGCTGGCATGCCGGCATCATCGGCCGATGCGGCCCCGGGGGCATTAAAGCCGTCGGATGCTGCGATAGAACAAATCTATCAACGGAGCGCCTCGGCGAGTTGCCGGGCCTCGGCCACCAGCGCGGCCGAGAGCGGCGTCATGGGCTCGCGCGGTGGCACGACGAGGCCGATCTGGTGGACCGCCGTCGGCTCGACGATGGGGATCGACCGCAGGCGTTCGGTGAGGCCCAGCGTGTCGGCGAGCTTCTCCGGCATGATGCTGGCCCAGCGGCCGGTGCGGACGTGGGAGAACAAGACGATCATCGAGTTCGATTCGAGCGTGGGCTCGGCCCGCTCGCCGGTCGCGCCGAGGAGCTGGTCGATGATCCGCCGGTTCTGCATGTCCGGGGTGAGCAGGCAGAGCGGAATACCGGCTACTTCTGCCCAGGTGACCTGATCGCGGTCGCCGAGCGGGCTGCTTTCCGACGTCAGCAGGCGGTACTGCTCGAGATAAAGCGGCACCGTGCGCATGCGGCCGAGCGGCTCGTTGTCGACATAGGTGAGCCCCGCATCGACCTCGAGATTCTCGACCATCGACAGGATCTCGATCGAGGTGCGCGACAGGATCGTGAACTTCACGTTGGGATGCCGCGCGCGGAACGGCGTGGTGAGCGCCGACACCATGGCGAGCGCAGTCGGGATGGCGGCGATCTTCAGCCGGCCGGTGAGGCCCTGCTTCAGCGCCTGCAGGTCCTGGCGCATGGCGCGGGCGTCGGCGACGATGCCGCGTGCCCAGTCGAGCACGTGCTCGCCTTCGGTGGTGAAGCCGATGAAGCGCGAGGTGCGCTGCACCAGCATGACGCCGAGCGTATCCTCGAGCTGCTTGATGCCTGCCGAGAAGGTCGGCTGCGTGACGCCGCACTGCTCGGCCGCCTTGCTGAAATTTTGCTCCCGTGCCAGCGCCAGCAGGTATTCGAGCTTGTCGATCATGGGCGGTGCGAGTCCTAGAGCGCGAGGGTCATCTGCGGCGGTGCCTTGGGCTCTTCGCGCTCGTGGAGATTGTGCAACGACACGCCGAGCAAACGAACCTTCTTCTCCAGCGGGAATACCGAGCGTACCAGCTCGCGCGCCGTGCGCTCCAGCAGGTCGCGGCTCCCCACCGATTCGGCGAGCGTGCGGCTGCGCGTCACGATCTGGAAGTCGGCATACTTGATCTTCACCGTCACGGTCCGGCCCACGATGCCGGTGCGCTCACAGTAGGACCAGACATCGTCGAGCACCGAGGCCACGCCCTCCTCGACCTTGGCCGGCCGGTCGAGATCCTCCATGAAGGTCGTCTCGGAGCCGACCGACTTGCGCGGCCGGTTGGGCACGACGCGGCGCTCGTCATGGCCGCGGGCGATGGCGTGATAGTAGGTGCCGGAGCGGCCGAAATACTGCTCGAGGAACTCCAGCGTCTGAGCCTTGAGGTCGGCGCCGGTATGGATGCCGAGCCGCTTCATCTTCTCGGCAGTCTTCGGCCCCACACCATGGAAGCGGGCGACGTCGAGGCTCTCCACGAAGGCCGGTCCCTTCTCCGGCGGGATCGTGGTCTGCCCGTTGGGCTTGCGATGGTCGGAGGCGAGCTTGGCCAGGAACTTGTTGTAGGAGATGCCGGCCGACGCGGTGAGCCCGGTGCGCTCCAGGATGCGGGCGCGGATCTCGCGCGCGATGTCGGACGCCAGCGGCATGCCCTTGAGGTTGGTCGTGACGTCGAGATAGGCCTCGTCGAGCGACAGCGGTTCGACCAGCGGCGTGTAGTCGAGGAAGATCTCGCGGATCTGGCGTGACACTTCCTTGTAGACGTCGAAGCGCGGCTTCACGAAGACCAGCTCCGGGCACATGCGCTTGGCGGTGACCGACGGCATGGCCGAGCGCACGCCGAACTTGCGCGCCTCGTAGCTCGCGGCCATCACGACGCCGCGCTGCCGCCCGCCGACCGCGACCGGCTGGCCGCGCAGCGCCGGGTCGTCACGCTGCTCCACGGACGCGTAGAAGGCGTCCATGTCGACATGGATGATCTTGCGGATCTCCGGCTCCGGCATGCGCCAAGTATAGGACTCCGCGCTCTAGGCTGCCTCTGATTGCAAATGACAATCGTTCGCATTCATGGCAGGCTGGCGCCATGCCTGACATCTCCCAAGCTCGCGAGCCGCGTCTGCTCGCCCTCGACCAGTTGCTGTCCCGCCGTTCGGTGGGACCGCTGCAGGATCCCGTGCCGCAGGGCGCCGATCTCGATCTCATCCTCGACGCCGGCCTGCGCGCGCCCGACCACGGCAAGCTCCGGCCCTGGCGCTTCGTCGTCATCCGCGGCGAGGCCCGTCTCGCCTTCGGCGAGAAGCTCGCCGAGGCCGCCGCCAGGCGCGATCCGGCGAACGCTGCCGCGCTCGGCGAGCGCGTGCGCGGCTGGGTGCGGCGCAATCCGATGCTGATCGCCGTCGGCGCGATCATGAAGCAAGGCAACATCCCCGAGGTCGAGCAGACCCTCGCGGCCGGCGCGGCGGCGATGAACATGCTGAACGCCATCCACATACTGGGCTATGGCGGCATGTGGGTGACGGGCGCCAACACCTACGACGCGAACGTGA
>SCVT01000039.1 GCA_004296815.1 Reyranella sp.
CGGCAGCTTCTTCGGCGGCTGGGGCGGCGGGCGCCTGTTCGACCTGCAGGGCAACTACGACCTGATGTGGTGGATCTCGATCGCCTTGGGCATCGTCTCGGCGCTGCTGCACTGGCCGATCGTCGAGGAGAAGCTCGCGCGACCCGCGGCGCCGGTGGCGCAGCCGGCATGACCGGAAGCTGGCAATCCCTGATCCTCTGGGGAGTTGCCAGCCTGGTCGTGGCCGCGACGGCCGTGTCGTTCGTCCTGTGGGGACTGAACGGCCCGGCCTATCTCGTGGATCTGATCGCGGCCTACTGCCTCTAGCTCAGAGAACGAACTTCGAGAGGTCGGCGTTCTTGGCGAGCTCGCTCACATGGGCCCGCACATAGGCTGCGTCGATCTCGATCTTCGAGCCCGGCTTGTCGGAGGCGGTGAAGCTGATCTCCTCGAGCAGCTTCTCCATCACGGTGTGCAGGCGGCGGGCGCCGATATTCTCGACCGTCTCGTTGATGTCGGCCGACAGCCGCGCCAGCTCGTCGATCGCGTCGGGCTTGAACTCGAGCTCGACCTTCTCGGTCGCCAGCAGCGCCTTGTACTGTTTGACCAGGCTCGCTTCCGGCTCGGTCAGGATGCGGCGGAAATCCTCCTGGTTGAGCGAAGCCAGGCTCACCCGAATCGGCAGGCGACCCTGCAGCTCGGGCAGCATGTCCGAGGGCTTGGCGAGGTGGAAGGCGCCGGAGCAGATGAACAGTACATGGTCGGTCTTCACCGGCCCGTGCTTGGTGTTCACCGTCGTGCCCTCGATCAGCGGCAGCAGGTCGCGCTGCACGCCCTCGCGGGAGACGTCGCCGCCGCCGCGGAACTCCGAGCGCGCGGTGATCTTGTCGATCTCGTCGATGAAGACGATGCCGTTCTGCTCGACCATCTCGCGCGCCTCGCGGACCACGCGCTCCTGGTCCAGGAGCTTGTCGCTCTCCTCGCGCAGCAGCGTCTGGTGGCTGTCGGCCACGCTCATCTTGCGTTTCTTGGTACGCCCGCCGAACGCCTTGCCCAGCATGTCGCCGATATTGATCATGCCGACCGAGGCGCCGGGCTGGCCGGGGACCTCGAACTGCATGGGCGCGCCGGAGTCGGCCACCTCGACCTCGATCTCGCGGTCGTTCAGCTCGCCGGCACGCAGCTTGTGGCGGAAGCGCAGCCGCGTCTCCTCGCTGGCGTTGGGGCCGCAGAGCGCGTCGATCACCCGGTCCTCGGCTGCGAGCTCGGCCTTGGCGCGCACGTCCTTGCGGAGCTGCTCCTTGGCCATCTCGAGCGCGGCCTCCATGAGGTCGCGCGCGATCTGCTCGACGTCGCGGCCGACATAGCCGACCTCGGTGAACTTGGTGGCCTCGACCTTAAGGAAGGGCGCGTTGGCGAGTTTGGCGAGGCGCCGCGCGATCTCGGTCTTGCCGCAGCCGGTCGGCCCGATCATCAGGATGTTCTTCGGCAGCACCTCCTCGCGCAGCCCCTCGGGGAGCTGCAGGCGGCGCCAGCGGTTGCGGAGCGCGATAGCCACGGCGCGCTTGGCGTCCTGCTGGCCGACGATGTGCTTGTCGAGCTCGGAGACGATCTCGCGGGGGGAAAAGTCGTTGCCCATGCTCAGAGTTTTTCGATGACCAGGTTGTGGTTGGTGTAGACGCAGATGTCGGCCGCGATCTTCATCGCCTTGCGGGCGATCGCCTCGGCATCAAGGCCGTCGACGTCGATCAGCGCGCGGGCGGCGGACAGCGCATAGTTGCCGCCCGAGCCGATGGCGATGATGCCGCCCTCGGGCTCCAGCACGTCGCCCGTGCCCGACAGCAGCAGCGAGACGTCCTTGTCGGCCACCGCCATCATCGCCTCGAGGCGGCGCAGGTAGCGGTCGGTACGCCAGTCCTTGGCAAGCTCGATGGCGGCGCGCAGGAGCTGGCCGGGATGGCGCTCCAGCTTCGCTTCCAGCCGCTCGAAGAGCGTGAAGGCATCGGCCGTGGCGCCGGCGAAGCCCGCGATGATCTGGCCGTTGCCGAGCCGCCGGACCTTCTTGGCGTTGCCCTTGACGATGGTCTGGCCCATCGACACCTGGCCGTCGCCGGCCATGACGACCTGGTCGCCCTTGCGCACGGAGAGGATGGTCGTGGCATGCCAGCCAGGACCGGATGGGCTGTCTGATTGTGCGGAAAGCATGGGCCCTAAATAGGCATTCGGGGGAACAAATCAATCGCCGCCTCGGCGGCCGCACGGCTCGTGCTAACGTCCGCCCATGAGTGACCCTACCAGTGATCCCGTCATCGTCATTGGCGCCGGCATCGTCGGCGCCGCCACCGCCCGTGCCCTGCAGCGGTCCGGCCACAGCGTCACCCTGGTCGACAGCGCCGAGCCCGGCAACGCGACCTCCTTCGGCAATGCCGGCTTCCTGTCGCTCGACAGCCTGATCCCGCTCGCCCGGCCCGCGACCCTGAAGAAGGTGCCGCAGATGCTGATGGACCGGACGGGGCCGCTCACCCTGCACCGTCCCAGCATCCCCGCCCTGCTGCCGTGGATGGCGCGCTTTGCGCTGGCGGCGATGAACCCGGCCGAGGTGCAGAAGGGCAAGGATTCATTCAAGCCGCTGATGCTGGAGGCCGACATCGCCTGGAAGGCCGAGATCCAGGCCTCCGGCCTCGGCGAGCTGTTCCAGACCAAGGGCGCGCTCTACGTCTACGAGAGCGAGGCCTCGTTCCAGGGCACCGACGAGATGCGCGGCCTGCAGGCCGGCAAGGGCACCGAGTTCGAGATCGTCGACGGCAACCGCGCCCGCGAGATCGCGCCGGGCCTCAGCCCGACCATCGTGCGCGGCATCTTCTATCCGAAGGGCTCGCACACCATCAATCCGCACAAGGTCGTCACCACGCTCGCCGAGCGCTTCACGGCCGAGGGCGGCACGATCGTGCGCGGCCGCGTGCGCGGCTTCGGCCGCGACGGCGATCGCGTCACTTCGGTACGGCTCACCGACAGCGAGCTGCCGGCCAAGGCGGTGGTAATCGCCGCGGGCCGCGCCTCCGGCGAGCTGACGCGGCTCCTCGGCTTCAACGCGCCGCTGGTCGCTGAGCGCGGCTATCACGTCATGCTGGCGCCGGACAATGTGCGCTTCGATCTGCCGGTGAGCCCGCCAGACCGCGGCCTGTTCTTCACGCCGATGCAGGAGGGCGTGCGCCTCGCCGGAACCGTCGAGCTGGCGGCGCCGCACCAGCCGCCGTCCTGGCATCGTGCCGATCTCCTGGTGAAGCACTTCAAGGACGTCTTCCCCGGCGCCGGCGGCGAGGAGCGCAGCCGCTGGATCGGCGAGCGACCGACCTTGCCCGACTACCGGCCGGCGATCGGCCGCGCCCCGCGCCTGGCCAACGTCTATTGTGGTTACGGCCACCAGCATCTCGGCCTGACGCTCGCCACTGCGACGGGCCGCCTGATCGCGCGGCAGATGGAAGGCGAGGCCTTGCCGTCCGCGCTCGCCGCCTGCGATCCCGGCCGCTTCGGCTAGGCGGCATGCTCGCGGGCAAGTGCTACTGCGGCGCGGTGGCGTATGCCGTCGCCGACGAGTTCATCTACGCGCTCAATTGCCACTGCTCGGGCTGTCGCCGCGTGACCGGCTCAGCTTTCAAGCCGTTCGCCGGCATCGCGCGCGACAAGCTCGCGCTCACCAAGGGCGCCGACGGGCTGCTGATCTATGGCAAGCCGGACAATCACGACGCTCACTGCAAAAGCTGCGGCTCGCTTCTCTACTCGGTGGTCCGCGGCGGCGCCTTCGTGCACGTGACGCTCGGCACCCTGGTCGATGCACCGACGATCCGCCCCACTGCGCACATCTTCGTCGGCTCCAAGGCGCCGTGGTGCACCATCACCGACGACCTGCCGCAGCACGACGGGCACATCCCCGGCTAGCCGCCGTATTGCAGCAGCGTTTCGCCGTTCTGCTTGAGCCAGGCCTGCGGCGGCTCGATCGGGCCGTCGCAGAGCGCACGCGCCAGCGCCCAGAAGCGCGGACCGTGATTCAGATGCACGAGATGGGCGACCTCGTGCGCCACCAGATAGTCGAGCACCTCGGGCGGGGCGAGCACCAGTCGCCAGGAGAAGGACATCGCACCGTCCGGCCCGCAGCTTCCCCAGCGCGAGCGCGTGTCGCGCACGGTGATGCGCTTGACGGCCCGCTCGGCCTGTTGCGCCTTGGCATGGACCAGCGGCACGAGTTGCGCCTTGAGTTCGGCCGTCAGCCAGTCCTTCAACCGCCGCTGCAGATGCTCGGCCCGGCCTGCGACGTGGATTTCGCCGCCCTCCTGCCAGACCGCTCCCCGCCGGTCGGGACGGTGGCGGACGCGATGCGGGACGCCGAACAGCGGCACGTCGGCGCCGTCGACGAAGGGCCGCGATTGCGGCAGCCGCTTCAGCCGCGCGGCGATCCAGCCGGCCTGCGCTGCGGCGAAGCCCAGCGCCGTGCCGCGCGCCATGCGCAAGGGCGCCGTCAGCACGATCCGGCGGTTGGCGGGGTCGACGCGCAGCGAGGCCCGGCGCGACCGCGCATTGCGCACGAAGGTCACGGGCAGCGTATCTCCGGCATGAGCAATGGTCAGTTGCTCGGGCTCGGGCGCCGCTTTAGGCAGGAATCGACTGAACCAGGACGACATTTCGGATGGGAGACGACATGAGCGAACAGCAGGCGCACAAGACCCTGAGCGACGCGGGACGGAAGGTCCTCGCCGAGGTGCTGGGTGAATCCTATCTCGCGCGGCGCGACGCGACCAACAACGATTTCTGGGGGCCCGTCCGCGCCTTTTCCGAGGAGTTCGCCTACGCCTCGCTGTGGACCCGCGACGGTCTCGACCGCAAGCAGCGCAGCATGATCACCGTGGCCATGCTCTGCGCCCTGAACCGCCCGCACGAGCTCAAGATCCATCTCGTGGGCGCGCTGAACAACGGCTGCAGCAAGACCGAGCTGCGCGAGATCTTCACCCACGCCATCGCCTATTGCGGCTTCCCGGCCGCCATCGACGCGATGCGCGTCGCCGAGGAAGCGCTGAAGGAACAGGGGAAGTTCTGACATGAGCCTCGATCTCGCCCGGATCCGCGCCGAGACCCCCGGCTGCAAGAGCGTCCTGCATCTCAACGCCGCCGGCTCCTCGCTGCCCAGCCAGCGCACGCTCGACGCCACGCTCGGCCACCTGAAACTGGAGGCCGAGATCGGCGGCTATGAAGCCGCAGACAAGATGCGCGGCACGCTGGACGGGTTCTATCCGTCGGTGGCGAAGCTGATCGGCGCCGAGCCTGGCGAGATCGCCTATGTCGAGAACGCCACGCGCGCCTGGGACCTCGCCTTCTACTCGCTCGATTTCAAGCCGGGCGACCGCATCCTGACCTGCGTCAGCGAATATTCGTCGAACTACATCTCCTACCTGCAGGTGGCGAAGAAGACCGGTGCCGAGATCGTGGTCGTGCCCGACGACAGACACGGCCAGATCGATCTCACCGCGCTGGAGCGGGCGATCGACAGGCGCACCAAGCTGGTCTCGATCTCCCACATCCCGACGCAGGGCGGCCTTGTGCAGCCGGCCGAAGCGGTCGGCAAGATCGTGAACGATGCCGGCATCATGTACATCCTCGACGCCTGCCAGTCGGTCGGCATGATGCCACTCGACGTGAAGCAGATCGGCTGCGACTTCCTTTCCGCCACGGGCCGCAAGTACATGCGCGGGCCGCGCGGCACCGGCTTCCTCTACGCCCGCACGCGCAGCACCTCGCACATCGAGCCGATCTTCCTCGACAACCACGCCGCCCGCTGGACCGGCGACAACGAGTACGCGGTGATCGGCGACGCCAAGCGCTTCGAGAACTGGGAGCGCTACTTCGCGGGCGTCATCGGCCTCAAGGCCGCTGCCGACCAGGCGACCGAGCTCGGCATGGATGCCGTCTGGGCGCGGCTGCGCGAGCTGGCCGACGGATTGCGTGTGCGCCTGAAGCCGCTGAAGGGCATCACGCTGACCGATCTCGGCACGACCCAAGGCGCCATCGTGACCTTCGCCGCGGCCGGCGCGGACCATACCGCGCTCAAGATGGCGCTGCGGTCGCAGGACATCAACGTCTCGGTGTCGACGCAGTTCTCCTCACGTCTCGACCTCAAGGGCCGCGGCCTGAAGGACGTGATGCGTGCCTCGGTGCACGTCTACAACACCGAGGCCGAGCTGGATCGCTTCGTGAAGGCGCTGGAGGCGGCCTACTCGGCCGCCTGAACACCGAGCCCGATCGGGCAGGACACGCCGGTGCCGCCCAGCCCGCAGTAGCCGCCGGGATTCTTGGCGAGATACTGCTGGTGATAGTCCTCGGCGTAGAAGAATTCCGGCGCGTCGATGATCTCGGTGGTGATCGCGCCGTAGCCCTTCTTCGCCAGCTCCTTCTGGAACACGGCGCGCGAGGCTTCGGCCTTCTCCTTCTGGTCGGCCGAGAAGGTGTAGACGCCTGAACGGTACTGCGTGCCGACGTCGTTGCCCTGGCGCATGCCCTGCGTGGGGTCATGGCCTTCCCAGAAGACGCGCAGCAGCGCCTCGTAGGACGTCTTCTTCGGGTCGAACCACACCATCACCACCTCGTTGTGGCCGGTGTAGCCGGAGCAGACCTCCTCGTAGGTCGGGTTCGGCGAGAGGCCGGCGGCATAGCCCACGGCCGTTGAATAGACGCCGGGCACCTTCCAGAACATGCGCTCGGCACCCCAGAAGCAGCCCAGCCCGAACATCGCCTTCTCAAGGCTGGCCGGGAACGGCGCCTGGATGCGGTTGCCGTTGACGAAGTGCTCGGCCGGCACGTCGAAGGCAGGCGCTGGCCTGCCCGGCAGCGCCCGGTCGGTAGTCGGCATCTCGGTCTTCTTGCGCAGGATTTGCCACATGGT
>SCVT01000393.1 GCA_004296815.1 Reyranella sp.
AGCTCTATTACCTGCGCGATCTGCGCGGCAAGGCGAGCCGCATCGCCGAGGACACCGAGGCCCAGCGCGAGCTGATCGCCGAGCAGGCCGAGCAGAAGGTGCCGCGCCGCGAGAAGATCAAGAAGGAAAAGCCCAAGGAAGAGAAGACCGTCCGCGCCGCCAAGGGCGGCGGTAAGAAGTAGGCGCACATGGCGTTCCGCAAGAAGTCGGCCACGCCGCCGCCTCCTCCGGCTCCGCCGCGGACCCTGTTCGAGAAGATCTGGGACAGCCACGTCGTCCATCGTCAGGACGACGGCACCTGCGTCATCTACATCGACCGTCACCTCGTGCACGAGGTGACGAGCCCGCAGGCCTTCGAGGGCCTGCGCATGGCTAACCGCCCGGTGCGTCGTCCCGACGCCACCATTGCGGTCGCCGACCACAATACCTCGACCATGCCGGTCAGCTCCGGCGACATGGACGAGGAGTCGCGCGTTCAGATCGAGACGCTCGAGAAGAACGTCGCCGACTTCCACGTGCCCTACTTCGGCATGGAGGATCCGCGCCGCGGCATCGTGCACGTGATGGGGCCTGAGCAGGGCCTCACGCTCCCGGGCATGACGATCGTGTGTGGTGACAGCCACACCTCCACGCACGGCGCGTTCGGTGCGCTGGCCTTCGGCATCGGCACCTCCGAGGTCGAGCACGTGCTCGCCACGCAGACGCTGATCCAGAAGCCGGCGAAGAACATGCGCGTCGCGGTCGAGGGCAGCCTGCCGCTCGGCGTCACGGCCAAGGACGTGATCCTCGCCATCATCGGCAAGCTCGGCACCGCCGGCGGCACCGGCTACGTGATCGAGTATGCCGGCCGCGCCATCCGCGACATGACGATGGAAGGCCGCATGACGGTCTGCAACATGTCGATCGAGGCCGGCGCGCGCGCAGGCCTCATCGCGCCGGACGACGTGACCTTCAAGTACCTCGAAGGCCGCCCGCACTCGCCCAAGGGCGGGGCGTGGGACCTCGCACTCGGCCAGTGGCGTCGCCTGCCCTCCGACAAGGGCGCGGTGTTCGACACGCAGCTCGACCTCATCGCCGCGGACATCCCGCCGATGGTGACCTGGGGCACCAGCCCGCAGGATGCGCTGCCGATCACCGACGTGGTGCCCGATCCGGCCAACGCGCCGGACGAGAACCGCCGCGAGGCGTGGGCGCGCTCGCTCGCCTACATGGGCCTGACGCCGGGCACCAAGCTCGTCGACGTGCCGATCCAGCGCGTGTTCATCGGCTCGTGCACCAACGGCCGCATCGAGGATCTGCGCGCCGCGGCGGAGATCGCCCGCGGTCGCAAGGTCGCTTCGGGCGTCTCGGCCATGGTCGTGCCGGGCTCCGGCCTGGTGAAGGCCGAGGCAGAGCGGGAAGGTCTCGACAAGATCTTCCTCGAGGCCGGCTTCGAGTGGCGCATCCAGGGCTGCTCGATGTGCCTCGCCATGAACGCCGACCGGCTCGCGCCCGGCGAGCGCTGCGCCTCGACCTCGAACCGCAACTTCGAGGGCCGCCAGGGCCGCGGTGGACGCACGCATCTCGTGAGCCCGGCGATGGCCGCGGCCGCCGCGATCAAGGGCACGCTCGCCGACGTTCGCGACTACCAGTAACTGCCGGCTCACTCGGCATGAATGACGGGCGGTGCAGCAATGCACCGCCCGCTTTCGTTGCGGCCGGGAACATGCACGGTGGATGTGGTAGACTTCCCCTCCCGACGCCCAGAGGAGAGACCGCATGGCAAGCGTTCCGAATTCAGGTCCCGCCGCCCCGCCCCCGCCAGTCTGGGACGCCCGGCCGACAGGGGCCGCCGCCGTCGCCTATGGCGGCTTCTGGATCCGCTTCGTCGCCTATGTCATCGACGCGATCCTGATCAGCCTGGTGTTCTGGGCGATCGCGGCGGTCGTCGGCTTCAACCCGATGGACATCGAGAATGCCTCCGGCTTCAACCCGATGCTGAACCTGGTTTCGCTGGTGGTGAGTTGGCTCTACTTCGCGCTGATGGAAAGCTCCGAGCGCGGCGCCACGGTCGGCAAGATGGCCATGGGGCTCCGAGTGGTCAGCAACGACGGCCAGCGGCTCAGCTTCCTGAACGCCACCGGGCGCTATTTCGCCAAGATCGTCTCGGCCGTCATCCTCTGCATCGGCTTCATCATGATCGCCTTCACCGAGCGTAAGCGGGGCCTGCACGACATGATCGCCAGCACCCTGGTCATCAAGGTCCGCTAGGGGCCGGCCCCGTCCGAAACCGCCCGATTCGGGCGGCTTGACCCGGGGCCGGAAAGCCCGTTTATTCCGGCCTTTCCGGGAGGTCTCATGGAGAAGTTCACGACGCTCCGCGGCGTCGCGGCGCCGCTGCCGATGGTCAATGTCGACACCGACATGATCATTCCCAAGCAGTTCCTGAAGACCATCAAGCGCACCGGCTTGAAGGACGGTCTGTTCTACGAGATGCGCTGGACGGCGGACGGCCAGAAGAAGGACTTCGTCCTCGACCAGCCGGCCTACCAGAACGCCAAGATCCTCGTCGCCGGCCCCAACTTCGGCTGCGGCTCGAGCCGCGAGCACGCGCCGTGGGCGCTGCTCGACTTCGGCATCAAGTGCATCATCTCCGAGGATTTCGCGGACATCTTCTACAACAACTGCTTCAAGAACGGCATCCTGCCGATCAAGGTCTCCAAGGAGATCATCGCCAAGCTGATG
>SCVT01000394.1 GCA_004296815.1 Reyranella sp.
CGGCAAGAAGGTCAAGCGCGGCTTCTACGACTATTCGGGCGAGCGCCCGGTCCCGACTCGCTGAGTTTCGTCCGCTGACCGGCGCTCTCTTCCGTCCCTTCACGAGCAAGACGCTGTCGCTGGCCAACCGGCTGGTGATGGCGCCGATGACGCGCTCCAAGAGCCCGGACAGCGTTCCCGGCCCCGAAGTCGCGGCCTACTACCGCCGTCGCGCCGAGGGCGGCACCGGCCTGATCGTCACCGAAGGCACGACCGTCGATCGACCGGCCGCGACCAATGACGCCAACGTTCCCAATTTCCACGCGCCTGCGAGCCTCGCCGGCTGGCGCCGCGTCGTCGACGAAGTGCACGCCGCCGGCGGCAAGATCGCTCCGCAGCTCTGGCACCAGGGGATGATGCGCAAGCCCGGCACCGGGCCGAACCCCGAGGCGCCGTCCGACGGCCCGTCGGGGCTGGCGGCTTCAGGAAAGCAGGTCGGCGCACCGATGAGCGAGGCCGACATCGCCGACACGATCGAGGCCTTCGCCAAGGCCGCGGTCACGGCCAAGCAGATCGGCTTCGACGCCGTCGAGATCCACGGCGCGCACGGCTACCTGATCGACCAGTTCTTCTGGGACGGTGCCAACAAGCGTGGCGACTCCTGGGGCGGCGACTACGTGCAGCGCACGCGCTTCGCCACCGAGATCGTGAAGGCGATCCGCGCCGGGGTCGGCGCCGACTACCCGATCATCCTGCGCTTCTCGCAGTGGAAGCAGCAGGACTTCACGGCGCGGCTGGCGCAGACGCCGGACGAGCTGGCGCGCTTCCTCGAGCCGCTCGCCACCGCCGGTACCGACATCTTCCACTGCTCGACGCGTCGCTTCTGGGAGCCCGAGTTCGAGGGCTCGGCACTCAACCTCGCCGGTTGGACCAAGAAGCTTACCGGCCTGCCCACCATCACCGTGGGATCGGTGGGGCTGAAGGGCGCCGACTTCGTCGAGACGTTCCGCACCCGCGAGAGCTCCGGTGTGGGCGAGCTGGGCGAGCTCGAGGCGCGGCTGGAGCGCGGCGAGTTCGACCTCGTGGCCGTCGGCCGGGCACTACTGGCCGACGCTCAGTGGGCGGCCAAGGTCCGGGACGGCCGATTCACAGAACTGGCACCTTTCTCCGCTTCATCGCTCGCCACGCTTGCGTAGAATGCCCGTCTCCGGGGAGACGGGAGACTATCGATGCAGAAGATGTTGAAGCCGCTGCTCGCAGCGACGGTGCTCGCCGCGATCGCGCTACCGCTGATGCCGGCGAGCCCGGCCGAGGCACAGTGGGTTTTCGTCGCCCGCAAGGCGCTGGGCCGCATCCACCAGATGACCGAGGGTCAGCAGCAGGGCGGCCGTCCGGGCTACGACTTCGCCACTGTCCTGCTCGATGCGCCGGCCGACAAGATCTACGCCACGGCGCTCGATCTTGCGCGCAAGAACAGGCAGGTGCGCATATTGATGCAGGATCCCGCCGCCCGCCGCCTGCAGATCGCGGAAGGCGATCGCACCGCGACGCTGAACGTCGTGCACTTCAACGACGAGGTCTCGCAGCTCCTGATCGCGGGCCACGCCGGGCCGGGCGAGGGGCCCACGTCATCGCTGATCGTTCAGGCCGTGCTGCGCGTCTGCAAGGAGATGGGCAAGCACTGCGAGGTCGGGAACTGACCTCAGCCGCGCCAGTCGAGTCCGATATCCAGGACGCTGGCGCTATGGGTCAGCCAGCCGGCTGAGATCAGGTCGACTCCGCTGGCCGCAATCGCCGGCGCCGTCTTCGGCGTGATGCGGCCCGACGCCTCGGCGATGGCATTTCCGCCTATCATGCGGACCGCTGTGGCCAGCTGCTCGGGAGTCATGTTGTCGAGCAGGACGGCGTCGATGCCCACCGCCAACGCTTCCTCGAGCTGGGCCAGTGTGTCGACCTCAACCTCGATCTTCACGAGATGGCCGACGCCCTGACGTGCTGCCAGGATCGCCGGCCGGATGCCGCCGGCGACCGCGACATGGTTGTCCTTGATCAGGACGGCATCGTCTAGGCCGAAGCGGTGGTTGACGCCGCCGCCGACGCGCACGGCATATTTCTGCAACGCGCGCAGACCCGGCATGGTCTTGCGCGTGCAGCAGATGCGGGCCTTGTGGCCGCGCACCGCCTCGACCAGCGTGGCGGCGGCGCTCGCGACGCCGCTGAGATGGCCGAGGAAGTTCAACGCCACGCGCTCGGCGGTCAGCATGCCGCGCGCCGGTCCGGCGATGGTCGCAATGCGGTCGCCGGGGGCGAGGCGGGTGCCATCCGGTCGCTCGACCGCGATCTCGATCGACGGATCGAGTAGCCGGAAGGCGGTCGCGGCGGCATCGAGTCCTGCGACGATGCCGGCCTGTCGCGCCATCAGCGTGGCTTCCGCCCGCACCGTCGGCGGAACGATGGCGTCGGTCGTGAGGTCGCCGGCCCGGCCGAGATCCTCGACGAGGGCTGCTCGGACCGGCGGCTCCACGAGGAGCGCGGGGAGAGCGGGAATGATCATCGCCGCGCTCACGCTTCCAGCATGCGTTCGACGGCGCGACGGGCCCGCGAGGCCACGGCGGCGTCGATCGTCACCTCATGCTGCATCTCCTCGAGTGCGTGCCGGATCTTGGGCAGGGTGATCCGCTTCATGTGCGGGCAGAGGTTACACGGGCG
This sequence comes from Reyranella sp., assembly GCA_004296815.1. GTDB lineage: Bacteria > Pseudomonadota > Alphaproteobacteria > Reyranellales > Reyranellaceae > Reyranella. Next base: position 2,689 of record SCVT01000394.1, read on the forward strand.
GATGAACTCGATGTCGGGATGCTGGACGGCGACGTTGTCGCTCATCGAGCATTCGGTCACGAGGACGACACGTGGCGGCCGCTTCGCGCCGACATAGTCGATCATCGCTGCGGTCGAGCCGGTGAAGTCGGACTCGCCCACGACCTCGGGCGGGCACTCGGGATGGGCCAGCACCACGATGCCGGGATGGCCGGCGCGGAGCTGGCGGATGTCGGCGGCGCTGAAGCGCTCGTGCACCTCGCAGTGCCCCGCCCAGGTGACGATCTCGACGCCGGTCTCGGCGGCGATGTTCTGCGCGAGATACTCGTCAGGCAGCATGATCACCTTCGGCACGCCGAGGCTTTCGACGATCTTCTTCGCATTGCCCGAGGTGCAGCAGATGTCGCTCTCGGCCTTCACGGCGGCCGAGGTGTTGACGTAGGTGACGACGGGGACGCCGGGATAGCGTTGGCGCAGCAGGCGAACGTCGGCGGCGGTGATCGAGGCGGCGAGCGAGCAGCCGGCGCTAAGGTCGGGGATCAGCACGCGCTTGGCCGGATTGAGCAGCTTCGCCGTCTCGGCCATGAAGTGGACGCCGGCGAGGAGGATCACCTTCGCGTCGACCTTGGTCGCCTCGCGGGCGAGGGCAAGGCTGTCGCCCACGATGTCGGCGACGCAGTGGAAGATTTCCGGTGTCTGGTAGTTGTGCGCGAGGATTACCGCGTCCCGCTCGCGCTTCAGGGCGAGGATGGCGTCGATGTCCTCGGCGAAGGCCGGCCA
>SCVT01000395.1 GCA_004296815.1 Reyranella sp.
GCCCGCGAGCAGCTCATCGCGCACGGCATCAAGCTCCGCTCCGTGATCGGCAGTCCGGGGTTCCCCTCGGATCCCGCCGAGATGCGCGCCCTGGTCGAGCGCAACATCGACCGTCGCTACTATCCGGCAGGTGCTGCACGGCAGTATCTTGCCGTCATGGCCTCGGGCGATCGCGTCGATCTCCTCAAGACGGTGAAGGTGCCGACCTTGGTGCTGCACGGCGCCGACGATCCGCTGCTGCCGGTCGACGGCGGCAAGGACGTGGCGAGCCTCGTGCCGGGCGCCAAGATCGAGATCTTCCCCGGCTGGGGTCACGACGTGCCCAAGCAAATGGTCCCGAAGCTGGTCGAGAGCATTTCGAAGTTCTGCAGAACCGCTTGAGGATATCGCCATGAAGTTCGGCATCTTCTACGAGCACCAGCTGCCGCGGCCGTGGGGTGCCAGGAGCGAGTACCAGTTGCTGCAGGACTCGCTGACGCAGATCGAGTTGGCCGACAAGCTGGGCTACGACTACGCTTGGGAGGTCGAGCATCACTTCCTCGAGGAGTATTCGCACTCCTCTGCGCCCGAGGTCTTCCTCGGCGCCGCCAGCCAGCGCACAAAGCGCATCCGGCTCGGGCACGGCGTGATCCAGCTCACGACCAACCAGCCGCACCGTGTTGCCGAGAAGGTGGCCACGCTCGACCTCCTGTCGGGCGGCCGGGTCGAGCTCGGCATGGGCGAGGCGGCGGGCCCTGCCGAGCTCCATCCCTTCAACATCCGCGTGCGCGACAAGCGTGAGCGCTGGGAGGAGGCGGTGAAGGCCATCATCCCGATGTTCACCAAGGAGAGCTGGGAGTTCCACGGCGAGTACTACGACTTCCCGGCACGCAACGTGATCCCGAAGCCGATGCAGAAGCCGCATCCGCCGCTCTGGGTCGCCTGCTCGAACATCCAGACCATCGGCAAGGCGGGCGAATGGGGCATGGGCGCGCTGGGCTTCACCTTCGTGACGCCGGAAGCCGCGCGCGCCTGGGTGCACAAGTACTACAACAACCTGCTGAACAACTCGAAGAAGCTCACCGACTATCCGAGCAATCCCAACGTCGCGATGGTGTCGGGCTTCATGTGTGCTGCCACCGACGAGGAGGCCGAGGCGAAGGCCGCCGGCTGGACCTTCTTCATCTTCGCGCTCTCCTACTACGGCCGCAAAGGCGTCGATGCGCCGGGTACGTCCGACCTCTGGAAGGAGTACCAGGCGTGGCGCGGCGGGCCGGAGGAGAAGAAGGCACTGGAGTCGGGCCTGATCGGCTCGCCCGAGACGATCCGAAAGAAGCTGCGCCAGTTCCAGGCGAGCCGCGTCGACCAGGTGATCCTGTTGAACCAGGCCGGTAAGACCAGCCACGAGGACATCTGCTCTTCGCTCGATCTGTTCGCCCGCGAAGTGATGCCGGAGTTCCACGCGGGCGAGGCCGAGCACCTTCAGTGGAAGCAGAAGGTGATGAACCGCGAGATCGTGCTCGAGGATCTCGACGTCCAGAAGTACGACATCTACAGCCACCAGAACGAGCACATCGTCCGCCTGACGCCCGAGCAGCTCAAACAGAAGATGGCCGAGAAGGAAGCGGCGGCCAAGAGCGCGTGAGGATCGCGGTCGTCGGCGGCGGCATCGGCGGGCTTTCCGCTGCGCTCGCGCTGCTGCAGGCCGGCTTCGATGTCCATGTCTACGAGCAGGCGCCGCGCTTCGGTGAGATCGGCGCCGGCATCCAGATCAGTCCCAATGCCTCGCATCTGCTGCATCGGCTCGGCCTGAAGCCGGCGATGGAGCGCTGGGGCGTGCGGCCTGTGGCGGTGCACCAGAAGCGCTGGGACGATGGACGGACCCTTCAGCGGGCGCCACTCGGGGCGGAGGTCGAGGCGCGGTTCGGGGCGCCGCATTATCACTTCCACCGCGGCGATCTGGCCGCACTGCTCGCCGATGCCTTGCCGAGGCAGCGTGCTCATGCCAGCCATCGGCTGGCCGGCATCGAGGAGAAGGGCGACCGGATCGTGGCGCACTTCGACAATCGCGGTTCGGCCGAGGCGGACCTGTTGATCGGCGCCGACGGCATACACTCCAAGGTGCGCCATCTCACCTTCGGCGCTGACAAGCCGCGATTTACGGGATGCGTCGCCTGGCGGGGCCTCGTCCCGGCCGAACGCATCGCCCATCTCGACATCGAGGTCGCGTCGCACAACTGGATGGGGCCAGGTGGGCATTGCGTGCACTACTGGGTTTCGGCCAAGAGGCTGATGAACGTGGTCTGCATCGTCGAGCACGGGAGTTGGACGAGCGAATCGTGGACCGACAGAGGCGACGTAGCCGAGGTATCGGCACGCTACGATGGCTGGCATCCCACGGTACGTGCCCTGATCGCCGCCTTCCCCGAGACCTTCGTCTGGGCGCTGCATGATCGGGCACCGCTGCCGGCATGGACCAGGGGCAAGTTGGCGTTGCTGGGCGATGCCTGTCATCCCATGCTGCCCATGATGGCTCAGGGCGCGGCCCAGGCGATAGAGGATGGTGCCGCGCTCGCCTCGCTGCTCTCGGCGATGAAGGACGACATTCCGGCGGCACTCGTCCGGTATGAAGCCCTGCGCAAGCCGCGAGCGACGAGGCTGCAGGAGGCGAGTGCGGCCAACCGCGTCCGCTTCCACCTGCCCGACGGGCCGGAGCAGGAGAAGCGCGACGCCGGCATGAAAAACGCGGGCGACCGTTCGCTCGACAACATCGCCTGGCTCTACGAGCACGACGCGGCCGATACGGCACCGTAGCGTCGGGCCGCGGGATGTGGCCTAATCCCGCCAAGTCACGATCCACGAAGTGGACGCATCGGTTGCCGTCAGGGAGGCGACGCTCGGTATGTATAGTTATGTCGCGCGACGACTGGTGTTCGGGGCGCTTACGGTCATTGGCGTATCGATCATGGTATTCGTGGTCATGCGCATCCTGCCGGGCGACCCCCTGGTGGCGATCTTCGGCGCCGAGG
>SCVT01000396.1 GCA_004296815.1 Reyranella sp.
TAGGCCAGCGCGATGATGAAGCGCCGGTTCATCTTTCCCTTGTTCTCGATCTTGGTGCACTCGACCCGGCCGATCTCGGCGGTGGTCGCGACATGGGTACCGCCGCAGGCCTGCAGGTCGACGCCGTCGATGGAGAGCAGGCGCACGCGGCCCTGGCCCATCGGCGGGCGCACGCTCATGGTCTTCACCAGCTCGGGCCGCGAGGTGAGTTCTTCATCGGTGACCCATTGCGGCACGACGGGGCGGTCGACGGCGAGGAGCTTGTTGATCTCCTCGGTGACCCATTCCTTGGCGGGCACGTCGCCCTCGAGGTTGAAGTCGAGGCGGCTCTTGTCGGCGCCGGCCTGGCCGCCGGTGACGTTGCCCTTGATGACGGCCGACATGACGTGCAGCGCGGTGTGCATGCGCATGTGGCGATAGCGGCGATCCCAGTCGAGGACGGCCTGGACCTTGGCGCCGACATCGGGTCGCGGCGAGTCGGCGGCGAGCACGTGCAGCACGTCGCCGCCGTCAGCCTTCACCGCGTCGACGATCTTCGCCTCGCCGCCGTCCCAGCGCAGCACGCCGGTGTCGCCGGGCTGACCGCCGCCGGTGGGATAGAAGATGGTGCGATCCAGCCGGACGCCACGCTCCTCGAGCGCGGTCACGGTGGCGTCGGCTTCCTTGATATAGGCGTCCTGCCTGAACAGCTCTTCAACCATCAGGGGGATTTAGGCTTTCGCCAGCCTTGCCGCAACTTCCCGGGCGGTCGGCATCGAGGGCGCCGCACCCAGCCGCTCGACGGCGATGGAGGCCGCGGCCACCGCGAAACGCGCGGCGTCGAGCGGCGTCAGGCCCGCCGTCATGCGGGCGGCAAGGGCTCCCACGAAGCAGTCGCCGGCGCCGGTCGTATCGACGACCTTCGCCTTAGGGGCAGGGACCACGTGCGCACCGCTGGCATCGACCACGACGGCGCCGCGGGCCCCGATGGTGGCGATCACGGCGCGCGCACCGCGGCCGCGCAGGATCTCGCAGGCCGCCGCGATCTTTCTCTTGCCGGTCGTGGCGCCGATCTTCGCGCCGGTGGCCTGGGAGAGCTCGATCTCGTTCAGGATGGCGACATCGACGCACTTCAGCAGGGCGGCGGGATGCTTGGTGAAGGGGGCGAGGTTCAGCACTGTGCGCGCCCCGGCTTTGCGCGCTCGGATCAGGATCTCGCGCGTCGCGCCGACCGGCGTCTCGAACTGCGCCACCCAGACCTCGTCACGGCGCGGGGCGTGGCGCAGCATCGCCACCTTGAACTGCATGTTGGCGCCGGAAGCCACGGTGATCGAGTTGTCGCCCTCGGCGAGCTGGATCAGCGCGACGCCGGTCGCCGGGCCGTCGATTTCCTTCACGCCGGTGCTGTCGACGTCGTTGTCCGCGAGGAAGCCGCGCAGGCTGTTGGCGAAGGCGTCGTTGCCAACGGCGCCGACCATGGCGGTGGGCACGCCGAGCCTGGCCGCGGCGATCGCCTGGTTCAGTCCCTTGCCGCCCGGCAGGAAGTCGACCTCGGCGCCGAGCAGCGTCTCGCCGCGCGCCGGCAGGCGCTGGCTGCGCACGACGACATCCATGTTGAGGCTGCCGCAGACGACGACTCTGCTCATCGAGCTGCGCTCATTTCATCCAGGACGGCAGCGGCAGTTTCTTTTCCTTGAGGAACGCCGGATTGAAGAGCTTCGACTGATAGCGACTGCCGCCGTCGGCGAGGATCGTGACGATGGTCTTGCCGCGGCCCAGTTCCTTGGCGAGGCGCATCGCGCCCACGATGTTGATGGCGGTCGAGCCGCCCAGGACGAGTCCCTCGTGCTGGATGAGGTCGAACAGGACCGGCAGCGCTTCCTCGTCGGTGATCTGGAAGGCGAGGTCGATCGGCGCACCTTCGAGGTTCTTGGTGACGCGGCCCTGGCCGATGCCCTCGGTGACGGAATTGCCCTCGGCCTTGAGCTCGCCCTTGGCGACCCAGTTGTAGAGCGCCGAGCCCATCGGATCGCTGAGCGCGATCTTCACGCCGGGATTGCGCTCCTTCAGCGCCATCGCGACGCCGACGAGCGTGCCGCCGCTGCCGACCGAGCAGGTGAAGCCGTCGACCTTGCCGTTCGTCTGTTCCCAGATCTCTGGGCCAGTCGTGCGGTAGTGGCCGTCGCGGTTGGCGACATTGTCGAATTGGTTGGCCCAGATCGCGCCGTTCGGCTCCTGGGCGGCGATCTCCTTGGCCAGCGTCTCGGAATAGCGGACGTAGTTGCCGGGATTGGCGTAGGGCAGGGCGGGCACCAGGCGGAGATCGGCGCCGCATAGGCGCAGCATGTCCTTCTTCTCCTGGCTCTGCGTCTCGGGCATCACGATCACCGAGCGGTAACCCAATGCGTTGGCGACGAGGGCGATGCCGATGCCGGTGTTGCCGGCGGTGCCCTCGACCACCACGCCGCCCTTGCGCAAGGTGCCGCGCTGCTCGGCGTCGCGGATCATCGCGAGTGCAGCGCGATCCTTCACCGAGCCGCCCGGGTTCAGGAACTCCGCCTTGCCGTAGATGTCGCAGCCCGTCGCCTCGGAGGCGGCGCGCAGCTTGATCAGCGGCGTGTTGCCGATGCTATCGATGAAACCCGACCGGACGTTCATGACGTGCTCGCTCTTTCGACCCTGCGCGCTTCCCCGGGGGCGACCGTAGACCTAGCTCCAGCGTTTGCGCAACGAATCGCGATGCAAGGCGAGCCACTGCAGAGCGATCACGGCGATGGCGTTGTCGATCTCGGCGCGGTCGAGCATGGCACGAAGTTCTGCGAACGGGAGCGCCTTGACGAGAATGTTCTCGTTTTCGGAGGCCAGACCGAAAATTCCTCCTGCGGCGCTCGAGTCGACCCGGCCAGCATAGAGGGCGCAGCTCTCGGAGCAGGCGCCGGGCGTCAGCATGACGCTGTTGATGAACTCGAGGGCACCGACCTCGAGGTTCGCCTCCTCGACGGCCTCGCGGCGGACGAGATCCTCGGGCGATTCGCCCTCCTCGATGATGCCGGCCACGACCTCCCAGCTCCAGGGATGCCGGCCGGCGGCGAAGGAGCCGGCGCGGAACTGGCGGATCATCACGACCTCGTCACGGACGGGATCGTAGAGCAGCACGGCGGCCGCCTGGCCGCGCTCGAAGACCTCGCGCGAGAACTCGCCGCTCTGGCCGCCCTGGTAGAGATCCTGGCGGAAGACATAGCGCGCGACGCGGAAGTAGCCCTGGAAGGGCACGGTGCGCTCGATCAGCTCGGCCTTTTCGCCGGGCAAGGGGACGGTGGCCATGATTTGCACCCCACAAGCGAAAAGGGCCGCTCCCTGTCGAGAGCGGCCCAAAGGTGGCTCCGGAGGTAGGAATCGAACCTACGGCCGGGCGATTAACAGTCGCCTGCTCTACCGCTGAGCTACTCCGGAATGAATTCGTCGCGGTTGCGGTACGTGCCCCGCGAAGGCGCGGTGTTTTGACAGAGCGTGTCCGCCCACGCAAGGCCTGTCAGCGCTGCAATTTGTGGAGGCCCGGGCCGGAATCGAACCGGCATTGACGGATTTGCAGTCCGCTACATAACCACTCTGCCACCGGGCCATCACAAAGAGGGCGGTGCTATACC
>SCVT01000397.1 GCA_004296815.1 Reyranella sp.
CGAGGTGTTCGGCTCGCTGGGGCCATCGGGCAAGTTCACGGAGACGACGCCTTATGCGCCCAACTCCCCCTACTCCGCGAGCAAGGCCGCGTCCGACCATCTGGTGCGCGCCTGGCATCACACCTATGGCCTGCCGACACTCGCCACCAACTGCTCGAATAATTATGGCCCCTACCATTTCCCCGAGAAGCTGATCCCGCTGGTCATCATCCGCGCGCTGCGCGGCGAGAGCCTGCCGGTCTATGGCAAGGGTGAGAATGTGCGCGACTGGCTGCATGTCGAGGACCATGCCGAGGCACTGACCCTGGTGCTGCGCAAGGGCCGTCCCGGCGAGACCTACAATGTCGGTGGCGACAGCGAACGCCGGAACATCGACGTGGTGCGCGGGATCTGCCGGCTGCTCGACGAGATGCTGCCCAACAGCGCCAACCGGCCGCACGAGAAGCTGATTCAGTTCGTGACCGACCGTCCCGGTCACGACGCCCGCTATGCCATCGATGCCGGCAAGATCACGACCGAGCTGGGCTGGCGGCCGCGCCACGACTTCGACACCGGCCTGCGCGACACGGTCCGTTGGTTCCTCGAAAATCGCGGCTGGTGGGAGCGCGTCATGAGCGGCGCCTATCGCGGCGAACGGCTGGGGCTGGGCTAGCGCAATCCGGCAAAATCGAGGCGGCCGGAACCTTGAGGTAGGCCTCCGAGTTAGCTCCTTCAGCAGAAGGAGATTCGCCATGAGACCTGTCACCCGCATCGCGATGGTGGCGGCGTTCGCCTCGGCTCTCGGCGCGTGCGCCTCCGATCCATACTACTCGCAGAACCGGTACCGAACCGGTTACGGCCCGAACTACGCCTACTCGTACCAGCAGCCGGCCTACGCCTACTCACAGCCGGCCTACTACTCGTCCGGACCGGCCTACCGCACGACGACGTACACGACCTATTCCCAGCCCCAGCCGCAGGTCTACTACTCGCCGCAGCGCAGCAGCTACGACGGCTACTGGGACTATCAGCGCAACTACAGGGGCATCGGTGCGAGCCCCGAATTCAGCCGGATGTAGCCTGAGCTAGCTCAGAACCGAACGAATGGCCGAGGCGACCTCATCGACCGCCTCGGCGGGCATGTGCGGGCCCATCGGTAGGCTCAGCACCGTCTCCGCCAGTTCCTCGGCAAGGGGGAAGCTGCCCTTGCCCTGTTTCAGGTCGGCATAGGCCTCCTGCAGATGCGGCGGGATGGGATAGTGGATCAGCGATCCGATTCCCGCCTTCTCCAAAGCCTTCACGACATCGGCGCGGCGTTTAGTGCGCACGACGTAGAGATGCCACACCGGCTCCGCCCATTGCGGCACCCGCGGCAGGCCGAGGCCGGGAATGCCCGCGAGCTTGTCGTCGTAGCGTGCGGCGATCAGACGACGGCGTTCGTTCCAGGCGTCGAGCCGCGGCAGCTTCGCTCGCAGGAACGCCGCCTGAAGCTCGTCGAGCCGCGAATTGAAGCCGCGCTCCAGGTTCACGTACTTCACCTTGCTGCCGTAGTTGCGCATCGTGCGCAGCCGCTCGGCGATCTTGGGATCGTCCGTCGTCACCGCGCCGCCGTCGCCGAACGCGCCGATGTTCTTGCTGGGAAAGAAGCTGTGTGCGCCGGCGTCACCCAGCGAGCCGACGCGACGCCCACGCACCTTCGCACCCTGCGCCTGCGCCACGTCCTCGATCACCCGGATGCCGCGCTTGGCCGCGAGCGCCACGATCGCATCCATGTCGGCCGGTTCGCCATAGAGATGCACCGGCATGATCGCCTTGGTCCTGGGCGTCAACGCGGCCTCGATACGTTCGGGATCGATGTTCGGGCCGGCGGGCGTCGGCTCGACCGGCACGACTGTAGCGCCGACCGCCGTCACCGCGAGCCAGGTGGCGATGTAGGTGTTGGACGGCACGATGACCTCGTCGCCAGGCCCGATGTCCCAGGCCCGCAGCACCATCTCCAGCGCCTCGAGACCGTTCGCCAGGCCGACACAATGCTTGGTGCCGCAGAAGGCGGCGTACTCAGCCTCGAAGGCCTCGACCTCCTTGCCGAGGACGAACCAGCCGGACTCCATGACGCGGTGGTAGGCCGCGTCGAGCTCGGGCTTCAGCTCGGCATAGACCGACTTCATGTCGAGAAAGGGAATCATGCCGTCCTCGCCGTCGCTTCGCGCTTGAAGGCGTCGTAGTCGCGAAGGTACTCCGCCTCGTCGTAGTGCGTCGAGGCGATCACCAGGATCACGGTCTGCGGCGCAAAGTCCGTGAGCTCATGCCAGACATAGGGGGCGATGTGCAGCGCCCGCGACGGATCGTCGAGTGTCACGGTTTCTTTCACCCGCCCGTCGTCGAGATGGACCTTGCAGCCCCCGTTCAGCACGAGCGTGACGAGGTGCGATTCGCGATGGCCGTGCCGGCCGCGCCACTGCCCCGGCGCGATGCCGTGCAGCCAGAACAGCCGCTTGGGCGTGAAGCCGAGCTTCTGGTCGAACTCCAGGAAGTTGACGTTGCCGCGCGCGTCGCTCGCGCCGGGAACGGCGATCCAGCGGCAGTCGCGGGACTTGAGATCGGGAGCGGTCATGATTGCATTGCCCGTAGCTTGCGCCATTGCATGTACACCACACCGCTCAACGCCACGAGGCCGCCCACGATCTGGTACGCGTTCGGCATGAAGCCATACGCCATTGACCACAATACGGCGAAAAACGGCACCAGATTGACCCAAAGCGACGCCACCGCCACGCCGAGCCGGCTGGCGCCCACGTTCCAGAAGTAGCCGCCGAAACCGCTGGCGAACAGCGCCACCAGCAGGAGCTGCGTCCACGCCCAGCCGTCCGAGACGGCGAAGGGCGAGCGCGTCCAGCCGAGGCCGACCAGCACAGCGGACGCCAGCAGCAGCCAGCCCATCGCGGACAGCGAGGCGACGTAGGTGCGATGGAGCTGGCTCGCCCTATCGAACCAGGCTTGTGCCTTGAGGCTGTAAATCGTCCACAGCACGTTGGAGCCCAGCACCACAAACTCGCCGCCGCCCAGCGTGACGCGGCCCTGCCCGAGCAGGCTGCCGGACACCAGGATGCCGCCACCGAGCAGAGTGAGCGCCAATGCCACGCCGAACCCCGGATCGAACCGTTGCCCCGTCATCGCGCGGAAGGTGACCGCAGCGACCAGCGGACCCGCCACCTGGATCGCCGCGGCCGAGATCGGATTGCTGAACTGGATACCGAGCGTATAGAGGCAGAAGAAGCCGCCCATCATCAGCCCGAGCAGCAGGAAGCGCTTCAGCCCGACGTCGACGCGCAGGCTGCGCACGCCTTCCACGGCAAACAGCAGGACACCGAGCACGACCGTCGCGGATGCCGTCCGGATCGCCGACATCGGGATCAGGTCGAAATGCTCGAGCATCACCTTGGAGACGGGCACATTGGCGCCCCAGCTCGCGCCCACGAACACCATGGCGGCGAAGGCACCGAGCATGTGACGCCGATCGCGTACCGTCATCGTCGTGCCGATCGCATCTGCCGAATCTGGTGCTGCGCGATCCCGCCCAGCACGACGACACCACCTGCGACCTGCAGCCAGCTCGGCTCGCGGCCCATCAGCGCGGCCAGTCCGATGGCGAAGACCGGTGCGGAGTTGGAGAACAGGGACGCCACAGGGACGCCGACCAGCGAGACGCCGGTGTTCCAGAGCAGCACGGCGACCGCTACACCCAGCACGCCGATCCAGACGACCATGCCCAGCTCCAGCGTGGTCGGCGCACGTGTCGGCCAGGTTATTCCGCCGGCCGCCCAGACTCCCGCGACCACGAAGCCCAGCAGGATGCTGGCGACGGTCGAGGTGAGGGCCGAAAGCGCGACCTGGCCGCGATCGGACAGCCATTGCTGGGCACGGATCGAGTACCAGCTCCAGCAAAACTGGGCGACGATCAGCAGCGCCTCGCCGCCCTCAAGTCGGTAGGCACCCGGCGTCCGGCCGGGCGTGCCTATCACCACCACGATACCGCCCGCGACGACAATCGACAGCGTGAGGAAGAAGCCCGGCGGGGTCGTCGAGCCCAGCATGAGGCGCGACAGGATGGTCGCCCAGATCGGGCCGCACATCAGCACGATCGCCGCCGTGGCGGGATGGGAGTGCGCGACGCCGAACGTGTAGAGCACCGAGAAGGCCGACATCGCCGCGCCGAGGCGCAGCAGCCGTTGCCAGTTGATCGGCCGCGGCGATGCCGCGGGCGGTGTGCTCCACCACACGGCGAGCCACAGGACCGGCAGACCGAGGATGTAGCGCGACCACGACAGCAGCCACTTGTCGTAGTGCTCGGCGAGCGCGCCCAGGACCGGGATCATCGAGCCCCAGATCAGGGCCGCGAACAGGAGCACGAGGGTGGCGCGTTTCAGCGCGCCGGCGGACGGGGCCATCGCGTCAGAGGCTCAGAAGGACGAACGACGGCGCACCGCCTCGTAGCCGACACGGCAATCCTTGTAGACGTCGGGCTTCTCGGTCGAGACGCGCGCCTCGACGACGCCAGGCTGCGACAGGCAGAGGTCGAGGATCGCCTCGACCAGCGTCTCCTGCAGGTTGAAGTGGCGGCTCTTGGCCAGCGCCACGATGCCATCGTGCACGACATCGTAGTTCAGCACGTTGGCGATCCGGTCGCCGTGCGCGGCCGCCGCCGGCTCGAGCAGCAGGTCGACGTTCACGACCACGGTCTGCGGGCCTTCCTTTTCGAAATCGTGGATGCCGATCGAGACCTGCAGTCGGAAGTCACGGATGAAGATTCGCCGCTCGGAATGCTGAGCCATGGTCATTTCTTCTTTTTCTTGTCGAAGGCGATATCGCGCGGTCGCCCGGTCAGGTGCTCACCGCTGTCAACGATCAGCGTGTCGCCGGTGAAGCTTGGCGTCGCCACGATGAAGCGGAGCGCACGCACCAGGTCCTCGGTCTGCACGCCTACCCCGAGCGGGTTGGCGGCGTGCTGCTCGGCGAAGCGGGCATCGGTCTGGCTGCCACTGCGCAGCGTCAGGCCGGGCGCGATGCCCGCGACGCGAATACGCGGCGCGAAGGACTGCGCCAGCAGCGTCGTCAGCCCCTGCAGGCCGATCTTGGACAGGGTGTAGTTCAGGAAGTCGGGATTCAGATTGAAGAGCTTCTGGTCGAGGACATTGACGATCAGCCCCTTCGCACCGTCCGGAAGCTGCCGCGCCAGCGCCTGCGAAAGCAGCAGCGGCGCGCGCAGGTTGATCGCCATGTGCAGGTCGAAGTCGGCCGCCGTCGCCGTCGGTGCCCTGTCGAGCTTGAAGAGCGAGGCGTTGTTCACCAAGCAGGTGAGCCGCACGCCCCTCGTCCGGCACTTGCCGACGAGGGCTTCGGCCTGGCGCGCCGAGGAGAGGTCGGCACGCACCGCGACCGCCTTGCCACCCGCCTTGCGGATGGCGGCCACCGTGTCGCGGGCGCCGGCGCCCGAGCGATTGTGATGCACGAAGACGAAGAAGCCGTCGGCCGCCAGCGCCATCGCCAGCGCACGGCCGATCCGCAACCCTGCCCCCGTGACCAACGCGCCTTCCATGCTGCGACACCCGCCCTTGGTGACTGAAACGACGGCGGGTTCTAGCATGCGACCATGAGTTCGTCCCCGTTCGAAACCGTAGACTGCGTTGTCATCGGCGCAGGTGTCGTCGGCCTCGCCGTTGCCCGAGCCCTGGCCCTCGCCGGCCGCGACGTGATCGTGGTGGAGGCTGCCGAAGGCATCGGCACCGAGACCAGCTCGCGCAATTCCGAGGTCATCCACGCCGGGATCTACTATCCCAAGGGCAGCCTGATGGCGCGCGCCTGCGTCGCTGGCCGGCGCATGCTCTATGCCTATTGCGGCGAGCACGGCGTGCCGCACCTCAACTGCGGCAAGCTGATCGTCGCGACCAACGACGCCGAGAGCGCCAAGCTCGCCGAGATCAAGGGACGCGCGGAGGCCAACGGCGTCGAAGGCATGCGCCTGCTGACGGCGGGCGAGGCGATGGCGATAGAGCCCAACCTCCAGTGCACCGCGGCGCTGCTCTCGCCCAGCACCGGCATCGTCGACAGCCACTCCTACATGCTGGCATTGCAGGGCGACGCCGAGGGACACGGCGCAATGTTCGCCTTCCACAGCCCGGTGAGGCAGGGCCGCGTCGTCGAGGGCGGGATCGAGATCGAGGTCGGCGGAACCGAGCCGATGAATCTGCGTTGCCGGCTTCTGGTCAATTCCGCGGGCCTGCATGCGCCGACCTTGGCGAAAAAAATCGCCGGCATGCCATCCGACCGCATCCCGACCGCGTACTACGCCAAAGGAAACTACTTCACCTTGACCGGTCGCTCGCCCTTCTCCCGCCTCATCTACCCTGTCCCCGTGCCGGGTGGGCTGGGCGTGCACATCACCGTGGACATGGGCGGCCAGGCGAAGTTCGGCCCCGACGTCGAGTGGATCGACGGCATCGACTACACGGTCGATCCGCACCGCGCCGACAAGTTCTACGCCGCGGTGCGCCGCTATTGGCCGGGCCTCAAGGACGGCGCGCTGCAGCCTGGTTATGCCGGCATCCGCCCCAAGACCGTGCCGCAGGGCGCGCCGGCGCAGGATTTCGTCATTCAGGGTCCCGCCGAGCACGGCGTGCCGGGTCTCATCAATCTCTTCGGCATCGAATCGCCCGGTCTCACCGCCTCGCTGGCGCTGGCCGAGCAGGTGCGCGACATCGCAACGACATGAGCCTAGCGCGCCGAGGCCTCATCGCCGGAGTCCTCGGCCTGCTGGGTGGCTGCTCGCCGGCAGCGCTCCTCAACACGACCGTCTCGCGCCAGGGCTACACGCTGCAGCCCGACATTCCCTACGGCAGCGATCCGCGCCAGAAGCTCGACGTCTACCTTGCCGAGGCGCCACGCCCCGACGGCAGGAGCGTGGTCTTCTTCTATGGCGGCTCTTGGGATTCCGGGAGCAAGAGCGACTATCTCTTCGTCGGCCAGGCGCTCGCCTCACACGGCGTGACGACCATCATTCCCGACTATCGCGTCTATCCCGAGGTGCTCTATCCGACATTCCTCGAGGACTGCGCGCACGCAACGCGATGGGCGGCGAACAAGGTGGGCACGTCAAAGCTGTTCGTTACCGGCCACTCCGCCGGCGCCTACAACGCCATGATGCTCGTGGCGAACACACCCTACCTCGCAGCCGTCGGCGTCGATCGCGCGACGCTCGCCGGTGGCGTCGGCATCGCCGGCCCCTACGACTTTCTGCCACTTACCTCACGTCGGCTGATCGAGATCTTCGGCGGGGCGGACCGCCGCGAGACGATGCCCGTCAGCTACGCTCGCGCGCCCCTGCCGCCCATTCTCCTGCTGCACGGTACGGCCGACACCACGGTGAGGCCGTTCAACAGCGAGCGCCTGGCCGCCACCTGGCAGCGGGCCGGTGGCAAGGCCGAGCTCAAGCTCTATCCCGATGTCGACCACATCGACATCGTCGGCGCCTTCTCCGCCCTCCTGCGCAAGCGGGCGCCGACCCTCGACGACACGCTCACCTTCATCGACCGGCCCTGAGTCCGCTTTGCGGAAGGATTATCCGACAGTCGGTCGGTGGGCTGGCCCCCGCCGCGCCGGTTGGCTAATGCTGGGGAAACACCCAGCGGGGGAAACGGCAGAGATGATCAAGACGCGCTTCACCGAGATGTTCGGCATCAAGCACCCGATCGTGCAGGGTGGCATGCAGTGGGTTGGCCGCGCCGAGCTCGCCGCCGCCGTATCCAATGCCGGCGCACTCGGCATCCTGACCGGCCTCACCCAGCCAACGCCCGACGACCTGCGCAAGGAGATCAAGCGCTGCCGGGAGATGACCGATCAGCCGTTCGGCGTGAACCTCACCATCCTGCCGACGCTCGTGCCGCGCCCCTACGGCGAGTACATCGACGCCATCATCGATTCCGGCATCAAGATCGTCGAGACCGCGGGCAACAACCCCAAGCCGTTCCTGCCCAAGATGAAGGAAGCGGGCATCAAGGTGATCCACAAGTGCACCTCGGTGCGCCATGGCATCTCGGCCGAAAAGGTTGGCGTCGACGCGATCTCGATGGACGGCTTCGAGTGCGCCGGCCATCCCGGCGAGGACGACGTGCCGAACCTCGTGCTGCTGCCGGCCGCCGCCAACGTCATCAAGATCCCCATGATCGCCTCCGGCGGCTTCGCCGATGCGCGCGGTCTCGTCGCGGCGCTGGCGCTGGGCTGCGAGGGTGTCAACATGGGCACGCGCTTCATGGCGACCAAGGAGGCGCCGATCCACCAGAACGTGAAGGAGAAAATCGTCTCCTCCGACGAGCGCAGCACGTCGCTGATCCTGCGCACCATGCGCAACACCAGCCGCGTCTACGGCAATTCCATCGCCAAGAAGACGATCGAGATGGAAGGCGAGGGTAAGACCATCCAGGAAATCGGTCCGATCGTCGCCGGCGCCAAGGGCAAGGTCGTCTACGAGACCGGCGACATGGAGCACGGCATCTGGTCGGCCGGCACCTGCATGGGCCTGATCAACGACATCCCGACCTGCAAGGAGCTGGTCGAGCGCATCGTAGGCGAGGCCGAGGCGATGATCCGCGGCCGGCTGTCCAAGGCGATTGCAGCCTAGGCTGCGCGCCGCGCCGCCACGCGGCGCTTCCACCCGCGCCAAGCGAGACCGAACAGCGGCGGCAGCAGACAGCCCGCCGCGACCGGTACAGCGATGGCGGCAGCGAAGCAGCCCCAGCCGCGCCGGATGCCGGCGAGGCATTCCCAGTCGACGGCCATGAAGCCCAGCGACAGGAGCATGACGGGGTTGGCGAGCACCGCCACCAGCCAGAGCTTCCAGCCGGCTGCCTCGGTGCCCG
Organism: Reyranella sp.; assembly: GCA_004296815.1. Classification (GTDB taxonomy): domain Bacteria; phylum Pseudomonadota; class Alphaproteobacteria; order Reyranellales; family Reyranellaceae; genus Reyranella. The sequence continues at coordinate 8,892 of SCVT01000397.1, forward strand.
GCCGCCACTGGCAGACGAACGCGCTCACCGCCACACCCAGCACGAACACCGCCACCATCTTCAGGGCGGATAGCGGATCGGGCAGGAACATGCCCGCGGCGCCGCTCACGATCACGGCGCCGATCAGGTGTCCCAGGGTAAAGGGATGAACTCGCAGCATGGCCTCACGGAGAGATCAGGGGGCGATCAGGCGGGCGACCGCGTCCGGGTGGCTATCCAGCATGCCGTGGTTGGCGCCGGCAAGCGATTCCATGCGGCCGTTGGGCACGAGCTTGAGCAATCCGCGGCCGATCGCGCGGACGACTTCCGGGCTCTTGTCGCCGGTGGCCACCATGACCGGCGCCGTAAGGCCGCGGAGCTGCGCCTCGGTCGCGATATCATTGAAGCTCGACCGCACATCGAGCGCGTTGCGGGCTGCATTGGCCTCGAGATAGCCGCGCACCGGATCGGGCATGCGGGCGAAAGCACCGTTGCCGAACCAGTAGTCGATCATCAGCCGCACGACGCCGGGCTCGGCCGCGAGCGCACGTCCGGCATAGTCCTCGAAGTGCGCCACCGCCGGATCGAGCGCCGCCTTGTCGCCGGTGAGATGCAGCGCGCGGAAGAAGACCGGCTCGAACAAGGCGAGATGGCCGACCGTGCCGGCCTTGGCCTGCAGCGCCGCCTGGATCGCCACGACGCCACCATAGGAGTGGCCCGCGAGCCGCACGCCAGCGCCGCAGCTCTGAGCGAGACGCGCGACGGCCGCGCCCATCAGCGCGGCACGTCCGGCCGGCTCGTCGGGCACGCCGTCGGAGCCGCCGTAACCCGGCAGGTCGACCGCCAGCACGCGGAAGCGATCGCGCAGGTGTGGCGTCACGCGGCCCCATGACCGGCTGTCGGCCGGCGAGCCGTGGACCAGCACCACCGGCGGGCCACTGCCCTCTTCGCGATAGCTGAGCTTCTTGCCATCCGGCAGATCGAGCGTGGGCATGGGGTCGTTCCGTTCGTGAGGAGAGGTGTCCAGATTTTGTATCCCGGCCCGCCCTGGTCGATGACCGATCGACCGGTTTCCTTGCTCGTCTCGCCGGGATTGTCCTGCACCTATTTATATGTATATACATGCAATATACAAGCAGGTCCACATGCCCAGAAAGCATCCCTCGCCCAAAACACTGCGCGCCGACGCCCGGACGGCGCTGGAGAGCTGCGCCGGTTGGAACGCCCGGCTGGCGGCGCGGCGCATCACGCAGTTCCTCGAGGACCGCCTGCAGGGTACGGGCGTGAGCCTCGCCCAATTCGGCCTGATGGCCGAGATCGCCGTGGCGGCCGACGACACGATCACCGCTCTGGCGGCCCGCATGGGCCTAGACCAGTCGACCCTCTCGCGCACGCTGCGCACGCTCGAGACCGATGGGCTGCTCGAGATCGCGGTCGCCGACGCCGATCAGCGCCGCAAGCTCGTATGGCTCACCGAGAAGGGCGCGCGCCGGCTCGAGGCCGCGCTCGCCGCCTGGCGACAGGCCCATGCCGATCTGGGCAAGGTGGTCTCGGTCGACAACGTCCATCAACTCGCGCGGGAGAGCGAAAGACTATGACGCCCAACGCCTCCCTGCTCGACAGCCGCACTGCCTGGATCACCGCCACCGCGGCGCTGGTGATCCTGACGCTCTGCTACGGCGCGCCGCTGGTGTCGGTCGTCGCCATGAAGCCGATCGCGGCCGAGCTCGGCACGTCGCGCTCCGGTCCCGCCGGGGCGGGCTCGATCGTCTATATCGGCGCGGCATTCGGCGGCATCGCCGCGGGCTGGCTCGCGGGCAAGCTCGGCGTCCGCCGGGTCGTCATGTTCGGCGCCTCGATGGTGGCCGCGGGCCTCGCCCTCTCCGCCTCGGGCGGCATGCTGGAGCTCTATGCCGGACACGGCGTGCTGATGGGCCTGTTCGGCACGGCGTGCATGTTCTCGCCCCTCATCACCTATGTAAGCCGCTGGTTCGAGCGCCGTCGCGGCGCGGCCGTGGCGTTGATTTCCTCAGGCCAGGCCGTCGCCGGCGCGATTTGGCCGCCGCTGCTGCAGTTTGGCGTCGACACAATCGGTTGGCGCTGGACGATGGTCGCGTTCGCGATCCTGGTCGTCCTCGCGGTGGCGGTGCTCACCGTCATCTTCCTCCATCCGCCTCCCGATGAATCGGCCGAGTCGGTGGGCGCGGCGGACCGCCCGCAATCGAGCGGCGACGTGCTCGGCATGCCGCGCAACAGGCTGATGATCCTGCTCATGGCCGCCGTGTTCTGCTGCTGCGTGCCCATGGCGATCCCGATGCACCACGTCCCGGCCTTCTGCAGCGACCTCGGCATGACGCCGCAATACGGCGCCGCCATGCTGTCGGTGCTGCTGGGCTGCGCCTTCGTGGCGCGGCAGTTCTGGGGCTGGGTGGCCGATCGCATCGGCGGCCTGCAGACCCTGCTGTGGGCGTCGCTCGTCCAGGCGACGGCCCTGGCAGGCTTCCTGCTGACGAAGGACCATGCCGCCCTGTTCGCGATCTCGGCCGTCTTCGGCATCGGCCTGTCCGGGCTGCTGCCCGCCTATGTCATCGCGATCCGCGAATACTATCCGGTCGAGGAAGCCAACTGGCGCATCCCTACGGTGCTGTTCGCGGGCCTCCTCGGCATGGCGACGGGCGGCTGGGGTGCGGGCTTCCTCTACGACGCCTTCGCCGACTATTTCCTCGCCTTCGCGACCGGCATGGCGTTCAACCTCGCGAACCTCGTCGTCCTGCTGTTCCTGGTCTCGCGCACTCACACCAGGTTGATACGGCAGCCGCAGACCTCGACCTGAGCCGGCCCGCGCTTGCGGTTGCGCCTGTCGGCGGCGGCCAGCACGCGCTGACGATCGACGACCTTCACGTCGTAGGCCGAGACGCCCGGCCCGCGACCGTCGACGATCGGCACGAAGCGGATCTGCGCGCCGTCGAGGCGGATGATGTTGTCCTTGGCCGGACGGCCCAGGATCTTCGCCCAGGTCGTCGCCGCCTTGTCGGGATCGTCATGCTGGATCTCGACGCCGGCCAGCCCGTTGGTGACGTCGGAGCGCGCATGCTTCAGCCAGTCCTTCTCGGCCGGTGGCCACCACAACGCCGGATCGACGCCCTTAGGCGCGAACGTCGTGTCGAGGGACAGCAGCACGCCCGTCGTGTCGGAAGGATGGAAGTGCGTGTACTGGTACTCGGGCATGTCCTTCTGCGCCACGGCGCGGATGCCCATGTCAGTCACGCGCTTGCGCTCGGCCGCCGCGTCGGCAACCTGGAGGATCACCATGTAGCCGCCGTCGCCGTGGCGGCGATCGATGTAGCGGCCCGCCGAGGTGCCGTCCTTGAAGGGCGTCACGATCTCGAGGAAATCGTGGCCGGTCGGCACGACGACGTTGACCAGGCCCCACTTGGCGACGCCGGGATCGCGATAGGCGACGTCGATGCCCAGGATATCGCACAGTTCCTCGCGCGAGCTTTCGAGGTCCTTGCAGACGAAGACGCACTGCCGCAGTCGCATGGCTTCGCTCCCAATCGTTGCTTGTTGCCGCTATCGTAGCGCCATGCGGACCGTGTGGACCATGGGCTTCGTGGCGGCGGCCGCCCTCTCCTTCTGCCTGCCGGACTTCATCGTCTTCCGCTTCACCCAGGCGGTGATCTGGTCGATCGCGCTCGCGGGCCTCGTCATCCTGTGCGGGGTCAGCGGCCAGTTCTCCTTCGCGCAGGCAGCGCTCTTCGGCATCGGCGGCTATTCGGCGGCGATCCTCAGCGCCCATACGCCGCTCTCGGTCTATGGCGGCCTGTTGCTGGCGCCGGTCCTGGGCTTCGCCGCGGGCTATGGCCTCGGCCGGGTCGCGGGCTCGCACAGCCTCTGGACGCAGGCGCTCGTGACCTATGCTTTCGCCATCGCCTTCCCGCAGCTCCTGCGCTGGCGTCCGATCGCGCAGTGGACCGGCGGCGTGCAGGGCCTCTACCTCGATTTCCCCGCCCCACCCTTCGAGGGGCTAAGCGGCGACCGCTGGAACTTCCTGATGGCGCTCGGTCTGCTCGCCGCGGGCCTGTGGCTGGCGCGTAACCTGATCGACGGCCGCGCCGGGCGCGCGATGAGGGCGGCACGCGACCACGACCTCGCGGCCGCGGCACAGGGCGTTCGTGTGACGCAGGTGCGTGCGGCGGCCTCCGGCGTCGCCGGCGCCTACATCGCCGTCGCGGGATGCCTGTCGGCCTGGCAGTTCGGCTTCGTCGGGCCGACCGGCTACAACTTCGCGCTCTCGGTCCAGATGCTATTCGGGCTGGTAGTCGGCGGCATGCACTCGCTGGCTGGCGCGGTACTGGGCGGCCTCTTCCTGCAGTTCTTCCCCGACGTCACCGCCGGCCTCGGCAAGGGCCTGTCGGCCCTGCTCTACGCCGTGCTGCTGATCGTCGCCATGATCGCCATGCCGACCGGCGTGGCGGGCGCGCTGGCCCGCCTCGCCGTGGTGCTCGGGCTCAGACGCCCTTGAAGACCGGCGCGCGCTTCTCGACGAAGGCCCGCGCGGCTTCCTTGTGGTCCTCGGTCTCGCCGGTGCGGATCATGCGCGCGGCCTCGCTGTCGAGCGCCTCGGAGAGCGTGCCCTCTTCAGCGATCTTCATGTTCTTCTTCACGTGCCACCAGGCCACGCGCGGGCCGGCCGCGAGCTTCTTGGCGAAAGCCATCGTCTCGCTCTCGAGGTTCGCATCGTCGACGACGCGGTTGGCGAGGCCGAGCTTCTCGATCTGCTCGGCGTTCAGGATCTCCGCCGTGAAGTAGAGCTCGCGCGCCTTGGCGGTGCCCACCAGCTTGTGCAGGAAGAAGTGCGAGCCGAAGTCACCGGAGAAGCCGACCTTGGCGAAGGCCGTGGTCATGCGTGCGCTCTTGCCGACGAAGCGCATGTCGGCGGCCAGCGCGATCGAGAGGCCGGCACCGGCGGCGACGCCGTTCACCATGGCGATGGTCGGCTTGCCCATCTCGTGCAGCAGCTCCGAGACCTTCATGCGCTCGCGGATGTCGTGGACCTTATCCTCGTAGGTCTTCTCCTGGTCGCGGCCCGCGGCCATCGACTTCACGTCACCGCCGGCGCAGAACGCCTTGTCGCCCGCGCCGCGCACCACCACGCAGCCGATGCTGCGATTGCCCGCCGCTTCCTCGAGCGAGTCCGACAGCGCCGTCATCATGTCGCGCGACAGCGCGTTCATGGCGTCGGGCCGGTTCAGCACGATCTTCATCACGCCGTCCTCGACGGTCTTGATCAGGTGGGACATCTCTCTCCTCCGGGATTGCGATTTGATGGCGTTGCGGCGACTGTTTCCCAAACCAATCAGTCGCGCAACGGCATTCCGTCTTGCTGGGCGGAACCGGGCGGGAGGAGCCTGTCCATGAAGTACGAGACCCTGCTGACCGACCTCGCCGACGGCGTGATGACGGTCACCCTCAACCGGCCCGACAAGCTGAACGCCTTCTCCACGACCATGAGCCGCGAGCTGATCGATTTCTTTGGCCGGGTGAACGCGATGGACGAGGTCCGCGCGATTGTCGTCACCGGGGCCGGCCGCGCCTTCTGCGCCGGCGCGGACATCTCGGGCGGCAGCGGTGCCTTCCAGGTCTGGAACGACGGCAGCAGGCCCGAGAAACGCGAGGCGACCGACTCGATCACGCTCGCGATCTTCAATTGCCTGAAGCCGATCGTGGCGGCCATCAACGGCGCGGCCGTCGGCGTCGGCATCACCATGTGCCTGCCGATGGACGTTCGCCTGATGTCGAGCGCAGCCCGCATCGGCTTCGTATTCAACAAGCGCGGCATGGCGATGGAGGCCGGGAGCTGCTGGTTCCTGCCCCGCCTGGTCGGCATGCAGCAGGCTCAGGAATGGGTGATGACGGCCGAGCTGTTCGGCGCCGACGAGGCGCTGAAAGGTGGCCTCGTGCGATCGGTCCATGCGCCCGAGGAACTGCTGCCGGCGGCGCAGGCGCTGGCCCGCAACTTCGCGTCACCAACCTCTTCCGCGGTGGCAGCGGCTGTGAACCGCCGACTGATGTGGAGTATGTGGGGCGCGCAGGATCCGCTCGATGCCGTCACGCTCGACTTGCAATGCGTCGGCCACCTCGCAGCCGGCGCCGACGCGCAGGAAGGCATCAAGTCGTTCTTCGAGAAGCGCGCGCCGGTCTTTTCGCTCAAGGCCTCGAAGGACATGCCGCCCTTCGGCCCATGGGTCAGGCAGACTTCCTGACATACATCACGAAGATCTCGTCATCGGCTTTCAGCGACTTGTAGAGAGCCCGCGCGGCGACATTGTCCGGCTCGGTGCCGACCCACATTTCCAGGCAGCCCTGGTCGCGGCCCAGCGCCAGCATGGTGTCGAGCATTCGGCGCGCGATCCCCTGCCGCTGGCGCGCCGGCGTGACCGCGACCTCGTCGACATAGAGCTCGGTCGGGCGGCCGTCGGGATGACGGTGCACCATGGCGGCGACCTGCCCCACCACGAGACCGTGGTCGACGGCCACGACCAGGAGATGACCAGGGCTCGCGAGATAGCGCGCCAGCGTCGCGGCATCGATCGGGTGGTCGAACACCTCCTCGGCAACGCGCGCGAGCACCGCTTCGTCGCCCGGCTGGAGGTGCCTGATCTCGACGGTCATCGCAGCACCGCCACGAGGGTCCGCCCGATCGCCGCCGGCGACTTGCGGCCGCGCCGATACCAGGTCGGCGTCCAGTTGAGCGCGCCGAGGAGCTGCAGCCGCCACAGGGTGCGGTCGGTGCCGCGCGGCAGCGGCAGGCCGGCGACCAGCTCGACGAAACGCTTCTCGTAACCGTCGCGCATCGTCACCAGCCGGCGCTTCAGCACCGGCTCCAGGCGGCCGAGATCGGCGGTCATGACCGCGGCATGCGCGCTGTCGGCCAGCAGCGACTGCAGGTGGGCGACGCAGGCGGCCTCGAGGCGCCCCCAGGGCCCCCGCGCACGGGCGACCGCCTTGTCGACCGCGGCGCCGATCTCCGCCACCCCGGCCTCGTAGACCGCCGCGATCAGGTCGTTCTTCGAGGGGAAGTGATAGTACATCGAGCCCGCCAGCATGCCGGCCTCACCCGCAATGTCGCGCATCGACGTCGCCTCGAAGCCGCCTTTCGCGAAGAGGCGTGCAGAAACGGCCAGCAGGATCTTGCGGGACATGGCGGCATCCTAGCAACCAAACACTTGTTTGGTAAGCGGCCGGACGCTAGCGTCGCCCATGGCTTACGTCTTCGACCTCGGCAATCCGGCGACCAATGCCGACCCCTTCCCCGAGTTCGCGCGCCTGCGCCGCGAGGACCCGGTGCACTGGTCGCCGGCGATGAAGGCCTGGATCGTCACACGCTACGCCGACGTGAAGCAGGTGGCGCTGAACAACCGCGAGATCTCGGCCGACCGGCTGACGCCCTTCTTCAAGACCAACACGGAGTACCAGCGCGGCTCGATCGACAGCCTGGTGCGTTACCTCAACCACTGGATGGTGTTCCGCGATCCGCCGGACCACACACGGCTCCGGCGCCTGTTCAACAAGGCCTTCACACCGACGTCCGTGTCGAACCTCAGGCCCAACATCGAGGACATCGTCGGCCACCTGATCGACGGCATGGAGGCGAAGGCGCGCCGCGGCGAGACGGTCGACTACATCGCCGACTTCGCCTACCCGCTGCCCGCGTCGGTGATCATGGACCTGCTGGGCGTTCCGCGCGCCGACCTGGAACGCGTCAAGGTCTGGTCCGACGACATCGCCCTGTTCATCGGCACCGCGCAGGTCGCGGGCAACAAGTACCTGCGCGCCGAGGCTGGCGCCAAGGCGATGTCGGACTATTTCCGCTCCCTGGTCGAGGCACGCACGGCCGAGCCGCGCGACGACATGATCAGCCAGCTCGTGCTGGCGCGCGACGACCGCGACGTGCTCACCACCGACGAGATCATCGGCACCTGCATCCTGCTCCTGTTCGCGGGCCACGAGACCACGACCAACCTGATCGGCAACGGCTTCCTCTACTCGATGAAGCATCGCGACCAGTGGGAGCGGCTGGTGGCCGATCCCAGCCTCGCGGCCACCGCGATCGAGGAATATCTGCGCTACGACGGCCCCTCCGGCGCGCTGGCGCGCGTGGCGGCGGCCGACCTCGATATGGCGGGCAAGACCATCCGCGCCGGTCAGCGTGTCTTCGCCTTCGTGAACTCCGCCAATCGCGACCCGGAGGCGTTCGACGATCCCGAGCGCTTCGACATCGGCCGTCCCGTCAGCCCGCACATGACCTTCGGCCATGGCATCCATTTCTGCCTCGGCGCGCCGCTGGCGCGGCTGGAAGCGCAGATCGCCGCGGTTCGCCTCGCGGAGCGCCTGCCCAAGGTCGGGCTATGCGGCGGCGAGCCGGAGTGGCACGATTCGCTGATCCTGCGCGGCGTGAAGGCGCTCCCGATCAAACTCGGCTGAGGAGAGACATGCGGGCGATGATCTGCCGCCAGTGGGGTGGCCCCGAAGACTTGCGCCTCGAGGACGTGCCGTCGCAGCCACTACAGGTCGGCCAGGTGCGCATCAAGGTCCGCGCCGCCGGCGTCAGCTTCGCCACCACCTTGGTGATCGCTGGCAAGTACCAGCGCCGTCCGCCCTTTCCCTTTGCCCCCGGCACCGAGGTCGCGGGCGTCGTCACCGAAGCCGACGCCGCCTGCAAGCGGCTCAAGGTCGGCGACGAGGTTGTGGCCGTGCTCGACTGGGGCGGGCTCGCCGAAGAGGCGGTCGCGCACGAGGTGAACGTCTTCCCCAAGCCGCGCAACCTGGGCTTCGTCGAAGCGATCCAGCTCGCGATCTCCTACCCGACCTCGGGCGGTGCGCTGACCTGGCCCGAGGCGCTGGACGTGCAGCGCGGCCAGACACTGCTGGTCCATGCTGCAGCGGGCGGCGTCGGCATGGCGGCGGTCGAGATCGGCAAGATCCTGGGCGCCACGGTCATCGCCACGGCGGGCGGCGCGCGAAAGACGGCGTTCGCCAAGGCGCACGGCGCCGATCATGTGATCGACTATTCCAGCGCCGACTTCCGCGAGGAGGTCCTGAAGCTCACCGGCGGCCGCGGTGTCGACCGCGTCTACGATCCAGTGGGCGGTGAGGTGTTCACGCAGTCGCTGCGCTGCATGGCGGTGGGCGGACGGATCTGCCCGATCGGTTTCGCCAGCGGCACCATCCCGCAGATCCCGGCCAACATCCTGTTGGTCAAGACGCTCGCCGTGACCGGCTTCAACTACGGCTACTATGTCGGCTGGAGCCCGCACGATGCCCGCTTCGAGGAAGCGGAGCGGACGTTTGCCCTGATGGAGCGCATTCGCGGCTGGTGCGAGCAGGGCCTCTGCCGACCGCACGTCGACCGCACCTTCGCCCTCGGCGAGGCGGCGCAGGCGATGCGTGCGCTGCTGGAGCGCAGCGTCACCGGCCGCGTCGCGATCGCGATGGGCTGACTACTGTTTCTTCGTCAGCTTGCCTTCGAAGATGCAGTAGCCATCGAGCTTGATCTTGGAGTCGCCCTCCTTGATCTGGCCGATGACGTCCATCATGCCGCCGCCACCGACCATGGCTGCCGTCTTGATCGCGCCGTTCTTGCCGAGGGTGGTCTGGAAGGTGCGCTCCGGGCGGCCTTCCTGCTGGAAGCGGCCCTTCACCTCGCCGTTGTCGACCGTAACGTCGATCGTCATCTTGTAGGTCGGGCACTTGGCACCGCCGGTGCCCTTCTCGCCCATGCCGGTCCACGTGTAGACGACCGGCTCCGCCGACGCCGCACCGGCAACCAGGATGAGCGCTGCAGCGCCCGCCAGAATCTTCAACATCATCTGCCTCCGGAAAGGTCCAGTTTCGAACGATCAGATTACGCACTTTCGCTGGGGAAATCGCCAATTTGAAGGCATGCCCCGGGCGTTCACGCCCCCTGCGACACCTTTACCCGGCCGGGTTATCGGCCCCTGAACTGCGGCTCCCGCTTCTCCAGGAAGGCCTTGATGCCTTCCTTCATGTCTTCTGTCTGCATCAGCGGCAGGAGCTGCAGGAAGACATGGTGAACGTGCTCATTGAAGGGCTCGTTCCATGCCATCCGCATCATTCTCTTGGCCGCCTGGATGGCGAGCGGCGCATTGGCAGCAATCTCCAGTGCGAGATCGCGGGCGGCGCCCATGACCTCGGCATCCGGTACGACCCGGTTCACCAGGCCCATCTCGAGCGATTTGGCAGCGTCGAGTGTCCGGCCGGTGAAGATCAGCTCCGAGGCCTTGGCCCAGCCCAGCATGCGCGGCAGGTACCAGGTGCCGCCCGATTCCGGCAACACGCCGCGCTTGGCATAGGAGGCCGCGAGCTTGGCCGACTGGGCCATGACCCGGATGTCGGCGCCCAGCGCCAGGTCGAGGCCGTAGCCCGCCGCCGAGCCGTTCAGCGCGGCGATCACCGGCTTGTCCATGGCGTGCAGGACCGGTGGAGGCGTGTTGCGCAGGTCGATGTTGGTGGGCGTCGCGCCCGAGCCGACGCTGAGATTGTCGGTGCCCTTGCTTTGCGCCTCGAGATTCAGTCCGGCACAGAAGGCCCGGCCGGTGCCGGTCAGGATGACGACGCGCACGTCGCTGTCCTCGCTCGCCCGGACCAGCGCGTCGGTGAGCTGCTTCAGCATGGGACCAGAGATGGTGTTCATGCGCTGCGGCGCGTTCAGCGTGATCGTCGCGACGGCACCGTCGACGCCGTACAGCAGCTCCTCCGGCATTACCGAAGCTGTGGGCTGGGCCGCAAACTGGCTCATGTTTCCTCCCCTTGGCGATTGCCGCTATGGTGGCGCAGGAGATCAGTTCACACCATGCAAAACTGCTTCATCGACCTCTACAGCGACACCAAGACCAAACCCTCGGCCGGAATGCGGAAGGCCATGGCCGACGCCGAAGTCGGCGACGAGCAGAAGTACGAGGATCCCACCGTCGAGCGCCTGCGCGAGCGCATCTGCGACATCCTCGGCACCGAGGATTCGGTGTTCATGCCGTCGGGCACCATGTGCAACCAGGCCGCCATCCGCGTCCATTGCCGCCTCGGCGACGAGGTGATCGCCGACCGCACCGCCCACATCATCAATGCCGAAACCGGCGGCACCGCGGCCAACTCGGGCGTCATGATCCGAATGCTCGACGGCCCCAACGGCGTCTTCACCGGCGAGCAAGTCAAGGAAGCGTTGCGCGATCCCAACAGCCGCAACGCTCCACGGTCACGGCTGGTGTCGTTCGAGAACACCTCGAATGGTGGCTGCGGCACGGTGTGGCCGCTCGCCACCATGCAGGGCGTTACCAAGGTCGCACGCGACGCCGGCCTTTCGCTGCACATGGACGGCGCACGCCTCGCCAATGCCTGCGTGAAGTCGGGCACCAATGCGCGCGACTACGCGGCGTGCGTGGACTCGCTCTGGGTCGACTACACCAAGGGCCTCGGTGCGCCGGTCGGCGCGAGCCTCGGCGGCTCCAAGGACTTCATCAAGGAGGCCTGGCGCCAGAAGCAGATGCTCGGTGGCTCGATGCGCC
>SCVT01000398.1 GCA_004296815.1 Reyranella sp.
TCGTGGTCGACACCGCCCACGGTCATTCGCGCGGCGTGCTCGATGCCGTGACGCGCGTGAAGAAGCTCAGCAACTATACCCAGATCATGGCCGGCAACGTCGCCACGCGCGAGGGCGCGCAGGCGCTGATCGATGCCGGCGCCGACGCCGTCAAGATCGGCATCGGCCCCGGCTCGATCTGCACCACCCGCATGGTGGCCGGCGTGGGCGTGCCGCAGCTCACCGCGATCCTCGAGGCGGCCGAGGCCTGCCGCGCCGCCGGCGTGCCGGCGATCGGCGACGGCGGCATCAAGTATTCCGGCGACCTCGCCAAGGCGATCGCCGCCGGCGCCGACTGCGCCATGATCGGCTCGCTGCTCGCCGGCACCGACGAGGCGCCCGGCGAGGTGATCCTCTACCAGGGCCGCTCCTACAAGTCGTACCGCGGCATGGGCTCGATCGGCGCCATGGCGCGCGGCTCGGCCGACCGCTACTTCCAGCAGGAAGTGGCGAGCACGCTCAAGCTGGTGCCCGAGGGCATCGAAGGCCGCGTGCCCTACAAGGGCGCCGTCGGCAACATCCTGCACCAGCTGGTCGGCGGTCTCCGTGCCGCGATGGGCTACACCGGCAACGCCACGATCAAGGATATGCAGACGAATCGCCAGTTCCTCCGCATCACCGGCTCGGGCCTGCGCGAGAGCCACGTGCACGATGTCGAGATCATGCGCGAGGCGCCGAACTACCGGGGTGGTATGTAACTGCGCCGCCGTGCGACTACGCGCGGATTACCGCGCGTGTGGCGGGATGTGACCTAACGCATCGGCGATCCGGTCGGCCGCGACGACGTGGCCGGCGGGGCCGGGGTGCGAGGTGCGGAAGATCGCGTCGTAGCCCTTCTGCTTCACCGCTGCGTCGATCGCATCGAACAGGTCGAGCGTGGCAAAGCCCGCGGCGCGGGCGCAGTCGAGCACGAGCGCCGAGAGCCGGCGCTGCTCGCGCGCATAGTCGGCATCCTTCCAGACCCAGGGATCGTACTCAGCCACCACGAGCGTCGGCACACCGAGCTTGGCGACGCGCTGGAGCATCGGGCAGGCCAGCGCCGCGCCCGTGCCTCGCGGCGAGACGCGGACATGGTCGATCGACCATTCGTACTGCCAGCCCTTGTGGCGCAGCACCGTGTCGACCAGCACCGACCAGCCGAACAGGCGCTGCCAGAGGTCGAGGGTCGACGCCGGATCGGGCGCCGGCGGGACGGGGACATTGCGCAGGCGTAGCTCGCCCTCAGCCTGCTCGAAGTAGGGCTTCTCCGCGCCCCACACGCGCTTCATCTCGCTGCGCCGCAGGTCCTCGGCGATGAAGACCAGCACGAGGGCCGCGGGCCTGGCATCGCCCGCCAGCCGCTCCGCCTGCAGCACGGTCTGGTCGAACCCGTAGCCACTGACGCCCGCATTGACCATCCTCCGGCCGAGCTTCGTCTGCACCAGCGCCAGCCAGGTCTCGCCGTCGCTCACCTCGTCGCCATAGGCATAGGAGTCGCCGACCACCAGGACCGGCGGCTCGGCGAGCGCGCTTCCCGGCGATGCGGGCACGTTGCGC
>SCVT01000399.1 GCA_004296815.1 Reyranella sp.
TCGGTGCCTACTTCGCCTTCCACCACGTCCGCAGCCGCTTCGACCGCTTCCTCGACCCGACGTCGGGCGACAACTACCAGGTGAACACCTCGCTCGAAGCCTTCATGAACGGCTCGCTGTTCGGACGCGGGCCGGGCGAGGGCACGGTGAAGGCGCAGCTTCCCGACGCGCACACCGACTTCATCATGGCCGTGGCCGGCGAGGAATTCGGCCTCGTCGTCTGCCTGCTGATCCTCTGCCTGTTCGCCTTCGTCACCCTGCGCTCGATGTCGCGCGCCTCGAAGGAGACGAGCCTGTTCATCACGCTGGCCGCGACCGGGCTCGCCGTGCAGTTCGGGCTGCAAGCGGCGATCAACATGGCCTCGACCATCCAACTCATCCCGGCCAAGGGCATGACCTTGCCGTTCGTCTCGTACGGCGGTTCGTCGGCGCTCGCGATGGCGATCTGTCTCGGCATGTTGCTGTCGCTGACGCGCGAGCACGCCGGCCTCAGGGAGGCCGTGTGATGGCGGTCGTGCGCCCCGTGGTCCTGGCAACCGGCGGCACCGGCGGTCACGTGTTTCCGGCCGAGGCGCTGGCCGGCGAGCTCGAGGCGCGCGGCGTGCCGTTCGCGCTGGTCACTGATTCGCGCGGCCGGCAGTGGCACGGCGCGCTGGCGCATCACCCGGTCCACTACATCCACTCGGCCAGTCCGACCGGGTCCTGGCAGCACAAGATCAAGGCCGTGCTGGCGCTGGCGCTCGGCCTGTTCGACGCCTGGCGCGCGCTGGGCCGCATCGCGCCGTCGGCGGTGGTCGGCTTCGGTGGTTATGCGTCGGTGCCGACCATGCTCGCGGCGAGGCTGCGCCGCCTGCCGGCCATGCTGCACGAGCAGAACGCCGTCCTCGGCCGCGCCAATCGCCTCGTCGTCGGCGGCGCCGCGAGGGTCGCCACGTCGTTCGCGCACACCCGTCACATCGATGCCGACTCGCGGGCGCGCCTCGTCGGCAATCCGGTGCGCGGGCCGGTGCGTGTCCTGCGCGACCAGCCCTACCGTGCGCCCGATGCGGGACGCGTCGTCGACCTGCTGGTGTTCGGTGGCAGCCAGGGCGCCGCCTCGTTCGGCGAGGTCGTGCCCGCCGCCGTCCTCTCACTGCCGCAGGCCATGCGCGCGCGGCTACGCATCGTGCAGCAATGCCGGCCCGAGAGCATCGACCGCGTGCGCGCGAGCTACGTCAAGGCAGGCGTGGTGGCCGAGCTCGCGCCGTTCTTCACCGACCTGCCGCGCCGCATCGCAGCGGCGCATCTGATCATCGGCCGATCGGGCGCTTCGACGGTCGCCGAGCTGGCCACCGTCGGTCGGCCGTCGATCTTGGTGCCGTATCCCTACGCCGCCGACGATCACCAGACCGCCAATGCGCGCGCCTTCGAGGTGACTGGCGGCTGCATCGTGATGCCCCATGCTGCCTTCACCGCGCCGGCGCTGGCCGAGCAGATGGTGTCGCTGATCGACCAGCCGGAGCGGCTCGCGGCGATGGCGGCTGCGGCGCACGGCGCCGGCCGTCCCGACGCCGCCGCGCGGCTGGCCGACATCGTCGCCGAACTGATCTCCGTTCCTCGCCCGCCTTCAGGAGTTGCCGCATGAGGGCACTGCCGCTCGATCTCGGTCTCATTCATTTCGTCGGCATCGGCGGCATCGGAATGTCGGGCATCGCCGAGGTGCTGCACAATCTCGGCTACAAGGTCCAGGGCAGCGACGTCGCCGAGGGCGCCAACACACGCCGTCTCGTCGAACTCGGCATCAGGGTGGCGATCGGCCACCGCGCCGACAACGTCTCGAACGCGCAGGTCGTCGTCGTGTCGAGCGCCGTCAAGAAGGACAATCCCGAGGTGCTGGCTGCCCGGGCGCGCCTCGTTCCCGTCGTGCGCCGCGCCGAGATGCTGGGCGAGCTGATGCGCCTCAAATGGTCGGTCGCGGTCGGCGGCACGCACGGCAAGACGACGACGACCTCGATGGTCGCTGCGATGCTCGACGCGGGCGGCCTCGACCCGACGGTGATCAACGGCGGCATCATCAACGCCTACGGCACCAACGCGCGGCTGGGCGCCGGCGACTGGATGGTCGTGGAGTCCGACGAATCGGACGGCTCGTTCCTGCGTCTGCCGGCGACCATCGCCGTCGTCACCAACGTCGATCCCGAGCATCTCGATCACTACGGCACCTTCGATGCGCTGCGCGACGCCTTCGTGCGCTTCGTCGAGAATATCCCGTTCTACGGCTTCGGCGTGCTCTGCGTCGACCATCCCGAGGTGCAGGCGCTGATCCCGCGGGTCGCCGACCGCCGCATCATCACCTACGGGCTCGGTGCCGGCGCCGACGTGCGCGCCATCAATCTCAAGCTCGACCGCAGTGGTGCCGACTTCGACGTGATGGTCGAGCATCGCGCCACCAACGAATTGCGCACCATCACCGGACTGCGCCTGCCGATGTTCGGCCAGCACAACGTGCAGAACGCGCTGGCGGCCATCGCCGTTGCCCAGGAGATGGGCCTGTCGGACGACACGATCCGCAAGGCGCTCGGTTCCTTCGCGGGCGTGAAGCGCCGCTTCACTAAGACCGGCGAAGCGCACGGCATCACCGTGATCGACGATTACGGCCATCATCCGGTCGAGATCGCCGCGGTGCTGCGCGCCGCGCGCCAGGCCTACGGCGGATCCGGCCGGGTCATCGCCGTCATGCAGCCGCACCGCTATTCGCGCCTCGGTGCGCTGCGCAACGAGTTCGCGGCCTGCTTCACCGACGCCGACGCCGTGATCATCGCCGACGTCTATGCCGCGGGCGAAGCGCCGATCGAGGGCGTGAGCCGCGACATGCTGGTGGGCCTGGTGCAGCGTGCCGGCCATCGCGATGTCTCGCCGCTCGCCGCGCCGGCCGACCTACCGGCGATGATCTGGCAGGCGGCGCGTCCCGGCGACGTCGTCGTCTGCCTCGGCGCCGGCAACATCACGGCCTGGGCGCACGCCCTGCCGGGCCAGATCCAGCAGCTCGCGGCCGACAAGGCCGGCCCGCGCGCCATCGCCAACGATCCCGGCCCGGCCACCGGCGGATCGGCCGCATGATGGCGCTCGCGACCTCCAAGCCCCACCTGATCGACCGGCTGCCCAGGCCGCGCGGGCGGCTGACCGCCGACGCGCCGCTCGGTCCGCAGACCTGGTTCCGCGCCGGTGGTTCGGCCGAGGTCCTGTTCCGGCCTGCCGATGTCGAGGATCTTTCCGGGTTCCTCGCGTCGCTGCAGCCCGATGTGCCGGTCACCGTGCTGGGCGTCGGCTCGAATCTGCTGGTGCGCGACGGCGGCGTCCGCGGTGTGGTGATCCGGCTGATGCGCGGCTTCACCAACGTCTCCGTCGAAGGCCATGAGGTGATCGCCGGTGCCGGCGCGCCGGATCTCAACGTGGCGCTCACCGCGCGCGATCATGCGCTCGCCGGCCTCGAGTTCCTGAGCGGCATCCCCGGCACGATCGGCGGCGCGCTGCGCATGAACGCCGGCGCCTATCAGGGCGATCTCTCGCAGGTGCTGGTATCGGCCGAGGCGGTCGACCGCAGTGGCAAGGTGCGCGCCGTCGGCGTCGCTGACATGGGCTTCAGCTATCGCCATAGCGAGGCGCCTGCCGACTGGATCTTCACCTCGGCGCGCCTGCGCGCTACGCCGGGCGACCAGCTCGCGATCGCGCGGCGCATCGCCGAGATCGACGCCGCCCGGACCGACACTCAGCCGCGCAGCCGCACCGGCGGTTCGACCTTCGTCAATCCGCCCGGCCACAAGGCGTGGGAGCTGATCGACAGAGCGGGCTGCCGCGGCCTGCGGATCGGCGAGGCTCAGGTCTCTGAGAAGCATTGCAACTTCCTGATCAACCTCGGGGCGGGGACCGCGACCGACATCGAGGCGCTTGGCGAGGAAGTGCGGCGGCGCGTCCTGGACAAGACGGGCGTGCAGCTCGAATGGGAAATCCGTCGCGTTGGAGTGGCGCCGTGAAGCGCAAGGTCGCAGTCCTGATGGGCGGTTGGTCGCCCGAACGCGAGGTCTCGCTGGTGAGCGGCAAGGCCTGCGCCGAAGGATTGCGCGAAGGCGGCCACGAGGTGCTGGAATACGACGTGAAGCGCGACCTGCGGGCGCTGGTCGACTTCCTGCGGCCCGCGGCCGGCGGCGGACCCGACGTCGTGTTCAACGCGCTGCACGGCCGCTACGGCGAGGACGGCTGCGTCCAGGGCGTGCTCGAGATCCTGGCAATTCCGTACACTCACTCCGGTGTGCTTGCCTCGGCGATCGCCATGGACAAGCCGCTGGCCCGCCATGTCTTTGCGTCGCTGGGCTTGCGTGTTGCCGACGGCCGCGTGATCGAGCGCCGGTCGCTCGCTGCGGGCGATCCGATGCCGCGGCCGTACGTGGTGAAGCCGATCGACCAGGGCTCCAGCATCGGCGTCCACATCGTGCGCGACGGCGACAACCTGGCCGCTGTCGAGGCCGCCGAAGCGGCGTTCGGCGAGCGCGTGCTGGTCGAGAAGTTCGTGCCGGGCCGCGAGCTCACGGTCGCGGTGATGGGCGACAAGCCCATTGCGGTGACCGAGCTCAGGCCGCGCACCCGCTTCTACGACTACGAAGCCAAGTACACCGACGGCATCACCGAGCACCTCGTGCCGGCGCCGGTTCCGGCGGACGTCTACGAGGCGGCAAAGCAGTGGGCGCTCGCGGCCTATCGCGAACTCGGCTGCGACGGGCTGAGCCGCGCGGACTTCCGCTGGGACGATTCGAAGCCCGGCACGTCGGGCCTCGTTATCCTGGAGCTCAACACCCAGCCCGGCATGACGCCGCTGTCGCTCGCACCGGAGCAGGCCAAGTGGGCGGGCATCTCTTGGCCCGAGCTCATGACCTGGATGATCGACCATGCGAGGCAGCCGTCATGAGCGCGGCCCCCCGCAAGCCCGCCGCGCCCAAGCGCGACTACGACCGCCGCAAGAAGCGCGCCCCGATCCGCAAGAGCGGCCGTCCGTTCTGGCGGCAGCCGATGTTGCTGGGCGCGATCGTCCTGTTGCTGGGCAGCGGCGGCGGTGGCGGCTGGTGGGCATGGCGCGAAGGCTGGCTGGTCGAGGCACAGAAGCAGGTCGACGCGGTTTCGCGCAGCATCGTGGGCGCCATCACGCCATTCAAGCTGGCCGATGTCACGGTCGAGGGTCGCGATTATGTCGAGCGCAGCGCCATCCTCGCGGCTCTGAACGTCAGCCGCGGCGACTCGCTGCTCGGCATCGATCTGCAGGCCTCGCGGCGTCGCCTCGAGGCGATCGACTGGGTTGAATGGGCAACCGTCGAGCGCCGCCTGCCGGACACGCTCTATGTGACGCTGAAGGAGCGTCGCGCCGTGGCGATCTGGCAGAACGGCAATGAATACACGCTGATCGACAAGAACGGCCGCACGGTACGCGCGAGCCGCATGCCGCCGGGCGCCGAATCGCTGCTGCTGCTGGGCGGGCCCGGCGCGCCCGAGCATGTCGGCGACCTGCTGCTGCTGCTGACCTACGAGCCCACCGTGGCGCGCCAGTTGCGCTCGGCTGTCTGGGTCGGGCAGCGCCGCTGGAACCTCGTCCTGAACAATGGCGTCGAGATCTGGCTGCCGGAGGAGGACGCGATCGCGGCCCTCCAGCACGCCACCAGGCTCGACAGCCAGCACAAGCTGTTGTCGCGCGAGTTCGGCGTGGTCGATCTCCGGCTGCCGGACAAGCTCTATCTCAGGAAGCGCGGACCGGGCGAACCCATGCCCGGACCCGCGTAACGTCGAATGAAACCGCAAGTGTAAGCGTAAGGACGGGGGACATCGTGGCGAAGACGAGAAACGGCGTCATTGCAGCGCTCGACATCGGAACCAACAAAGTCGTGTGCTTCGTCGCCCGCGTCGACGGGCAGGGGCTCCGGGTGGTGGGCATCGGCCACCAGCCTGCGCTCGGGATGCGCAACGGCAACATCGTCGACATGGAGGCCGCCACGCGCGCGATCTCCTCGGCGGTGTCGACCGCGGAGGAGATGTGCGGCGAGCACGTCCGCGACGTCATCGTCGGAGTGAGCGGCGGGTCGGCCGCCTCGCACAACCAGAGCCTCGAGGTGGCGATCGGCCATCACGAGATCGGCGAGCGCGACGTGCGGCGAGTGCAGCAGCACATCCAGCTGCCCGCGGAGACCGCCGACCGCGACATCATCCACTCCGCCGCCATCGGCTACTCGGTCGACGGCACGCCGGTGCGCGACGCCCGCGGCATGTTCGGCGAACGGCTGGGCGTCGACGTCCATCTCGTCACCGCGGCGAGCGGCGCGATGCGCAACCTGCAGGTCTGCGTGCGCCGCGCCCACCTCGAGATCGCCGATCGTGTGGTCGCCGCCCATGCGTCGGGCCTGAGCTCGCTGGTCTCCGACGAGCGTGACCTTGGCGTGACCCTGATCGACATGGGCGCCGGCACCACGTCGATCGCGGTCTTCTACGAAGGCCACCTCGTGCACGTCGATTCGATCCCGGTCGGCGGCGAGCACGTGACGCGCGACATCGCCCGCGGCCTGTCGACGCCGCTCGCCCATGCCGACCGCATGAAGACCCAGATCGGCCGGGCGGTCGCCAAGCCCAACGACGAGTACGACATCATCGACGTGCCCCTGATCGGCGAGGAGGACCGCACGCGGCCCAACCACATCCCGCGGTCGATCCTGGTCGGCATCATCCGTCCCAGAATCGAGGAGACGTTCGAGCTGGTGCGCAGCCGGCTCGAGGCCAGCGGTGTGGATAAGTTGGCCGGCGGCCGGGCCGTGATCGTGGGCGGTGGCTGCCAGCTCGACGGCGTGCCCGAGGTCGCGGCGGCCATCCTGAACAAGAAAGTGCGCACCGGAGCGCCGTTGCGACTCGCCGGACTGGCGGATTCGACGGGCGGCCCTGCCTTTTCGGCGGCGGCGGGCCTCCTGGCCTTCGCCCTCCAGAATCACGCCGCGAGTCAGGCCCAAACCATGCCGAATGAGACGCCTTCGAGCCGAATTGGGCGCATTGGCAGTTGGATTAGGGAGAACTTTTAGGCAATATGTTGTGTGGGATAAGGCAGTCCCCAACAGGCTGTAGATAACGACAAGAAAAAGCCGGTGGCGGTGAAGGGTCTCTACCCAAAAAGGAGGCCCACGCCGTCGCTCCGAGCAGATTACCCCTCGTTTGCGTGGAGAAAGCCGTATGACAATCAACCTCAGTCTCCCCCAAAAGGAGTCGGAGATTAAGCCGCGTATCACCGTCGTCGGTGTCGGTGGCGCGGGCGGAAACGCCGTCAACAACATGATCAGCGCCGCGCTGGAAGGCGTGGAGTTCATCGTCGCGAATACCGACGCTCAGGCGCTCGGCCAGTCGCTCGCCGACCGCCGCGTCCAGCTCGGCATCACCATCACCCAGGGTCTGGGTGCGGGCGCCCGTCCCGAAGTCGGCCGCCAGGCCGCCGAAGAGGCGTTGCCCGAGATCCTCCAGCTCCTCGACGGCGCCAACATGGTGTTCGTCACGGCCGGCATGGGCGGCGGCACCGGCACCGGTGCGGCGCCCGTCATCGCCGCTGCCGCGCGCGAGCAGGGCATCCTCACAATCGGCGTCGTCACCAAGCCCTTCCACTTCGAGGGCCGTCGCCGCATGCAGTCGGCCGAGCAGGGCATCCTGGAACTGGAGAAGGTGGTCGACACGCTGATCGTCATCCCGAACCAGAACCTGTTCAAGATCGCCAACGAGAAGACGACGTTCGCCGACGCCTTCAAGATGGCCGACGACGTGCTGCACATGGGCGTGCGCGGCGTCACCGATCTCATGGTCATGCCGGGCCTCATCAACCTCGACTTCGCCGACATCCGCACGGTGATGGGTGAGATGGGCAAGGCGATGATGGGCACCGGCGAGGCCGAGGGCCCCGATCGCAGCCGCGTCGCCGCCGAATCGGCGATCTCCAACCCGCTGCTGGAAGATCATTCGATGAAGGGTGCCAAGGGCGTCCTGATCAACATCACCGGCGGCCTCGACATGACCCTGCACGAGGTCGACGAGGCGGCCAACCGCATCCGCGAGGAAGTGGACGCCGAGGCCAACATCATCTTCGGCTCGACCTTCGACGCCACGATGCAGGGCCGCATGCGTGTCTCGGTGGTCGCCACCGGCATCGCCGCGATGGCTTCGCAGCAGCCGGCGCCGAACTACCTGTCGCTCGACATGAACCGGCCGATGCAGACCGGTCAGCCGGCACTCAGCCGTGCGGGCGTGCCGGCGGCTCCGCCGGTTGGTCGCGTCGCCATTCCGGCTGCCGCCGCAGCGCCCGCCGCTCCGGTCATGCCGGCCGCACCGGTCGTCGCGCCGCCGCCGGTGGCTGTCGCCCCGCCGCCTCCGGTCATGGCTCCTGCGCCGATCGCCGCGATGGCACCTCCGGCACCGGTCGCCATGGCGCCGATGCCCGAGCCTGCGCCCTTCGTCGAAGCGCCCGCTCCGGAGCCGGTCATGATGGCAGCGCCGCCGGTCGAAGCGGCGCCCATCGCTGCACCTCCGGCGCCGATGCCCGCGCCCGCACCGGTCGCGGCAGCCCCGGCTCCTGCGCCGGTGCCGCAGCGTCCGCTGGTCGACGAAAACGACTGG